>DASVLM010000550.1:0-2979 GCA_036384875.1 Noviherbaspirillum sp. | reverse complement strand
CGATCTTGAATTCCTTGTGCCGTACGCCCATGATCTCGCCGTCGTCGGTCCATGCCGTCACTTCCAGGCAATCCGGCAGCGACTCGCGCTCGATCGCCAGCGAGTGGTAGCGGATCACCGTGTACGGGCTCGGAATGTCCTTGAACACGCCGACGCCGGTATGCGAGATGATCGAAGTCTTGCCGTGCATGACTTGCTTGGCACGAACCACTTTGCCACCGAACGCGGCGCCGATGCTCTGGTGGCCGAGGCACACGCCAAGGATCGGCAGCTTGCCAGCAAATTCCTTCAGCAGTGGTACCGACACGCCCGCTTCATGTGGCGTGCACGGCCCCGGCGAAATGCAGATGCGATCCGGATTCAGCTTGGCAATTTGATCCAGCGTGATTTCATCGTTGCGGAAAGTCCGCACATCTTCACCCAGCTCGCCGAAGTACTGGACGAGGTTGTAGGTGAAGGAGTCGTAGTTATCAATCATCAGCAGCATGTCAGATCTCCCCGTCCAGTCCGTCCTGCACTTGCTCGGCCGCGCGCAATACGGCGCGCGCCTTGTTTTCGGTTTCCTGCCATTCCATCTCGGGGACCGAATCCGCCACCACGCCGGCTGCGGCTTGCACATACAGCATGCCGTCCTTGATGACGCCGGTGCGGATGGCAATCGCCAGATCCATCTCGCCGCCGAAAGACAGGTAACCGCAAGCGCCGCCATAGATGCCGCGCTTGACCGGCTCGAGTTCGTCGATGATTTCCATCGCGCGTACTTTCGGCGCGCCGGACAATGTGCCGGCAGGGAAGGTGGCCTTCATCACGTCGAGGTTGGTCATGCCGGGCTTGAGCGTGCCTTCGACGTTGGAGACGATGTGCTGCACATGCGAATACTTTTCGATCACCATCTTGTCGGTGACTTTCACGCTGCCGATTTCGGCGATGCGGCCGATGTCGTTGCGTGCCAAATCGATCAACATGACGTGCTCGGCGATTTCCTTCGGGTCGGCCAGCAATTCCGTCGCCAGTTGCGCATCCTTTTCCGGCGTCGTGCCGCGCGGCCGCGTGCCGGCCAGCGGGCGGATAGTGACCTTGCGCTTGCCGTCGTTCGTTTGCTCGTTACGCACCAGGATTTCCGGCGAGGCGCCGACGATCTGCATGTCGCCGAAGTTATAGAAGTACATGTAAGGCGAAGGATTCAGCGAGCGCAGCGCACGATACAGCGACAGCGGCGAATCCACGTAAGACTTCTTCAGGCGCTGGCCGACCTGCACCTGCATCAGGTCGCCCGCCATGATGTATTCGTTGGCGCGATCGACGGCTTTCAGGTAGTCCGCCTTCTCGAATTCGCGAATGGTTTCGGTGCGCACCGAGGCGGAAGTGACCGGCACATCCACCGCGCGCCGCAGCATCGCGCGCAAATCCTTCAAGCGCTGGCGCGCTTTTGAATACGCTTCCGGCTGGCCCGGATCGGCATAGACGATCAGGTACAGCTTGCCGGACAGGTTGTCGATGACTGCCAGTTCTTCCGTCACCAGCAACTGGATTTCCGGCAGACCCAGATCGTCCTTCGGCGCGGTATTGGCAAGGCGCTTCTCGATGTGGCGCACGGCGTCGTAACCGAAATAGCCCGCGAGGCCACCGCAGAAACGCGGCATGCCCGGGCGGATCGCTGCCTTGTAGCGCGACTGGAATTCCTCGATGAATTCGAGCGGGTTGCCTTCATGCGTCTCGACGACCTTGCCGTCTTTCACGACTTCGGTCTTCGTGCCGTAACTGCGCATCAGCGTCGACGCCGGCAGTCCGATGAAGGAATAGCGCCCGAAGCGCTCGCCGCCGACCACGGATTCGAGCAGGAAGGTATTCCGGCCCGTATTCTGGGTCTGCGCCAGCTTCAGGTACAGCGTAAGAGGGGTTTCAAGATCCGCGAAGGCCTCGGCGATCACGGGAATGCGGTTGTAGCCTTGCGCGGCCAGCGATTTGAATTCGAGTTCGGTCATGTTTCTCTCCGGGCGCTATTGTAGAACGAGCCGCAGTTGCGGGGTCGAATAGCGCGGGGTTTTTCAAAACGTTGCCAATCGCGCAAGGAATGCACAATCGGCGGCAATCGGCTCAGTCAGCCAGAAATTGCCAGCGTCGCCACAGCCAGGCCTCAAACATGCCTGGACGGGTCACGTCACGTTTTGCAGTGAGAAACATTCGTCGGTTTTAAGCGGAAATGAGATGAGCTGCATCGAGCAGCGTTGGAACTATACCATCGGAATCGACGGCGTGTATAGGCTCGCCATGGTTGTACCCGTAAGGCACGTTCAGCACCCGGCAACCCGCTGCCCGCGCTGCCTTGGCATCGTTGGAAGAATCGCCGATCGCTACCACTTGTGTCGGTGCCAGCTGAAAGTCCTCGCACACCTTCAGCATCGGATAGGGATCGGGTTTTTTCTTCGGCAGCGAGTCGCCGCCGTAGAGCAGCTCGAAATAGCCGGCCAGATCCATTTTCTCCAGCAGTTCGCGCGCAAAGCCGGCAGGCTTGTTCGTTACGCATGCCAGCCGCAAACCCTTTGAGCGAAGCGCGGCAAGGCCGTCATGCACGCCGGGATACACCGTCGAATACACGCCATTGATCGGTCGGTAGTGCCGCATGTATGTCTCGATCGCGCGCGGGAAATGCGCCTCGACGTCTGCCGGCGCATAGTCCACTGCCAGCACGCGCCGCATCAGGTTTTCAGTGCCTTGCCCCACGAAATCCGTGATGGTTTCGATGTCGAGAGGGGCAAGGCCGAGCTCCTCGCGCATGCGATTGACCGCCACCTTGAAATCCGGCGCGGTATGCACCATCGTTCCGTCGAGGTCGACGATCGCAGCGCGAATACCTGTCAGCAGGCTGCGTTCCGATGCGTTCATACTTGCGTCAGTTGCGCGCGCATTGCGTCGATCACGGCCTTGTAATCCGGCTTGCCGAAGATGGCCGAACCTGCGACGAAGGTATCGGCGCCT
>DASVLM010000549.1:0-5525 GCA_036384875.1 Noviherbaspirillum sp. | reverse complement strand
GGCTTCGCGGTCGTTGCAACCGAAGTGCGCAATCTCGCGCAACGCTCCGCCAGCGCCGCAAAGGAAATCAAGTCGCTCATCAGCGACTCGGTAGAGAAGGTGGATGCCGGCACCCGGCTGGTCGACGAGGCCGGCAAGACGATGAATGAAATAGTCACGTCGGTGAAGCATGTGGCCGACATCATGGGTGAAATCACTGCCGCCAGCCAGGAACAGAGCGCCGGCATCGAACAGGTCAACCTTGCCATCACCCAGATGGACGAGATTACCCAGCAGAACGCGGCACTGGTGGAGGAAGCCGCTGCGGCGGCGCAGGCAATGCAGGACCAGGCACGTTCGCTGTCGCACGCGGTCAGCGTCTTCAAGCTGGATCATGCGATGGGGCAGGCGGCCATGCCGGTGACCGCACCGAAAGCAGTGCGTGCGCCGGTGAAGTCTTCGTCAACCGCGTCGTCTACCGGTGTTGCTGTTCGCAAGGCTGCGACCAGCGTCGCGGCGCGACCGAAGCCGGCGCCGGGCAGCAGCGCGACCGACGAGTGGGAAGAATTTTGAGTCTTTAACGGAACATCCTGCGGCCCACCTTCCACATCCCCCCGAGTGCCAGCGGAATCACCGCTGCGCCGACACCAAGCAGCACGATGGTATTGAGGTGGTCGCGGATGATCGGGATGTTGCCGAAGAAGTAGCCGCCAGCAACCAGTCCCACGACCCATAGTGCGGCGCCCGCGATATTGAAGGCCTGGAATTTGCCGAAGGTCATCTCCGATACCCCGGCGACGAAAGGTGCGAAAGTCCGCACGATGGGAACGAAGCGCGCCAGCACGATAGTCTTGCCGCCATGGTTTTCGTAGAAGGCGTGCGTCTTGTGCAGCGCCGCCTTGTCCAGCCACTTGTAGTCATGCGTGAAGACCCGGTGTCCGATGGCGCTGCCTACCCAGTAGTTGACGGTATTCCCGGTGACTGCAGCGATAATGAGCAATGTCACCAGCAGCCATGGGCTCATTGCGCCCGTCGCGCTGAACGCACCGGCAATGAACAGCAAGGTGTCGCCGGGCAGGAACGGCAAGACCACCAGGCCGGTTTCGCAAAACACGATCGCGAAAAGCACCACATAAGCCATGGTGCCGTATTGCTCGATCACAGTGCCCAAGTATTTATCGACATGCAAGACCATGTCGAAAAATTGCATCAGATCCATTCTTGCTCCGTTGAAGTCCGGGCGAATCATACACCAGCGCTTCGAATGGCAATGCCGGTCCGGACAAATTAGCTACACACCGCCGAGAAACTTGCCAAAGCGGCCATGAAAGATGCCGGCCGGCGCTCCGGTGCAGGAGCGGCCTTATAATCGCGCCATGAACGCTCCGCATATTCCGCGCCGTCCCATCCAGGCGCTTTCCGATCAGTTGATTTCGCAAATTGCCGCCGGCGAGGTGGTGGACCGCCCCTCGGCGGTAGTGAAGGAACTGCTGGAAAATGCCTTGGATGCCGGCTCGACGCACATCACGGTGCGGCTGGAAGAAGGCGGCGTCAAACGTATCGCCATCACCGATAACGGCTGCGGCATTCCGCCGGAGCAGATGCCGCTCGCACTCGCACGTCACGCGACATCGAAAATCGCATCGTTGAACGATCTGGAAAACGTCGGCACGCTGGGCTTCCGTGGCGAAGCGCTTGCATCGATTGCCTCAGTTGCAGTGCTCACGCTCACCTCGCGCACGGCAGATGCTGCTCACGCTTGGGAAATTTCGGGCGACAAGGCTGGCCAGGTAACTCCGTCGTCCGGCGCCGTCGGTACCACGATCGACGTGCGCGACCTCTACTTCAATACGCCAGCTCGCCGCAAGTTCCTGAAGTCGGAGCAGACGGAATTCGGCCATTGCGCGGAAGTGGTCCGCCGCATCGCGCTGTCGCGCCCGGACGTTACGTTTTCACTCACGCACAACGGCAAAACGGTGGACCACTGGAACACCAGCGAAATCGACAAGCGCAGTGCTCAAGTGCTGGGCGGAGAATTCGCCAACGCCCGCCTGCAGCTCGACGAGACGGCCGGCCCGCTGCGGCTGCATGGCTTCGTCGGCCTGCCGACCGCATCGAAAGCACGCGCCGATGGACAGTATTTCTATGTCAACGGGCGCTTTGTGCGCGACAAGCTGCTAACGCATGCCGTACGGTCTGCCTACCAGGACGTGCTGCACGGCGATCGCTACCCATCCTATGTATTAGGACTGGAGCTCGATCCCGCGCTGGTCGATGTGAATGTGCATCCCTCGAAAATCGAGGTACGCTTCCGCGACAGCCGTGCCGTGCACCAGTTCGTGTTCCACGCGGTCAGTCGCGCACTGGCACAGACTTCGGCGACGTCGCATGGTGCCGCACCTGCACCGATAACGGCGACATCAGGAGCGTTGCCATGGGTACGCGAACAGCAGCAAACGACCTTCGCACCGCAATTCGCCGCAAGCGGCGTTGCGCAGACGCTGGCGAACTACGGCAGCCTGTTCACAGCTTCGCGTGAGCCGGGACCGCCACTCTCCACCGCTTATACCGCACCGGCAAACTTTGCCATGCCTGCGGCATCACCCGCCTCGCCGGACGACGAATTCCCTCTCGGTTTCGCGCTCGCCCAACTGCACGGCATCTATGTACTCGCACAAAACCGCAGTGGCCTGGTACTGGTCGACATGCACGCCGCGCACGAACGCATTCTGTACGAGCAATTGAAGAATGCACTGGACGAGAATGCGATGCAGGTCCAGCCTCTGCTGATTCCGGTGACTTTCCACGCTGACGCGGTTGAAGTCGGCACGGCGGAAGAAAACCAGGAAATCCTGCACTCACTCGGCTTCGAAATCAGCGCCCTGTCGCCCACCACGCTTGCGGTGCGCGCCGTGCCCGCTCTGTTGAAGAACGCCGATGCGCAATCGCTTGCGCGCGACGTGCTGCGCGACGTCCGCGAATTCGGCGGCTCGCGCGTGCTGCTGGAGCGCCGGAACCAACTGCTCGGCACACTTGCCTGCCATACGGCGGTGCGCGCCAATCGCTCGCTGACGTTGCCTGAAATGAATGCACTGCTGCGCCAGATGGAAGCGACCGAGCGCGCCGACCAGTGCAATCATGGACGCCCGACCTGGGTGCAACTGGCACTGGGCGACCTCGACAAATTGTTCCTGCGCGGACAGTAATCATGAAAGCATCATGTTCCATGCCTGCCACGCATCGGCAGCTTCGTTAAGCGCTGCACGATGACACGCTCCCGCACACCGCTCGCCGTAGCGATCATGGGGCCGACAGCCTCCGGCAAGACTGCTGCCGCCCTGCATATCGCACGCCATCTGCCGGCAGAAATCATTTCCGTCGACTCCGCGCTGGTCTATCGCGGCATGGACATCGGCACCGCCAAACCTACCGCAGCCGAACGCGCGGAAGCACCGCATCACCTGATCGACATCATCGATCCGAGCGACGCCTATTCGGCCGCACAGTTTCGCGAAGATGCAATCCGTCTTGCAAACGAGATTTCCGCACGCGGCCGGCTTCCCCTCCTGGTCGGCGGCACCATGCTGTATTTCAAGGCGTTGCGAGACGGACTTGATGCCCTGCCCCAAGCCGACGCCGACGTGCGCGCACGACTTGACGAGGAAGCTGCAAGGATCGGCACCCCCGCGATGCATGCCCGCCTCGCGGCACTCGACCCTGCCACCGCTTCCCGACTTAAACCCAACGATGCGCAGCGCATCCAGCGCGCCCTCGAGGTCATTGAGCTGACCGGCATGCCAATGTCGCAACTTCTTTCCAAGGCCCCCAAGCCGGAATTACCTTTCCGCCTGCTGCAGCTATCGCTGGAACCGTCGGACCGCAGCGCACTGCATGCACGGATCGCTGTTCGCTTCGATGCGATGCTGGATGCCGACAGCGGCGGCCTGATTGCGGAAGTTCGTACCCTGCGCGAACGCGGCGACTTGCATCTTGGCCTGCCCTCGATGCGATGCGTCGGCTACCGGCAGGCATGGGAATACCTGGATGGCGTATACGACAAGCATGCGCTGCGCGACAAGGGCATTGCCGCCACCAGACAGCTGGCCAAGCGCCAGCTCACCTGGTTGCGCGCTACGCCAGATCGCGTCGTTGTCGACTGCCTCGCGACAGACGCTCCTCAACAAGTCTTGCGCCATTTGCAATCTTCGCTGGAAGACCAGTAACAAAAAGATATTTCGCCCCAGCACGATAGGCCTTGACAACCGCTATAAAGAACCGCATAATTTAGGGCTATTTTGGTGATATAGCTCAGCTGGTTAGAGCACAGCACTCATAATGCTGGGGTCGGTGGTTCAAGTCCACCTATCACCACCAATTCGATGTTTTTGGAAGTTCAAAGGCGTCCATGAAACCCGCGATTCTCCTTGGAGGGCGCGGGTTTTTTGTTTGCTAACGTCCAAAGTGGTTCGTTGACATCCTGTATTTTTCGGGGCCCGCTTGGGGGCACTTGCCAAAGAAAAAGAGTAGGATGCCCCCAAATGCCAAAGCCGGTAGCGCCACTGACCGAAACGCAGGTCAAGAATGCAAAACCCGAGGTCAAAACCTACAGGCTTTCGGATGGAGGCAATCTATACCTCGAAATAACGCCGACCGGCTCCAAGCTGTGGCGCATGAAGTACCGGCGACCCAATAAGAAAGAGAACCGCCTGTCCTTCGGCTCCTATCCCGAAGTTAGGGCCTATATCTGATCATCTACGATAAAAGAGCCGAGCGGATTTATCGCAAATTCGAAGGAAACGAAGAGGCATATTGGAATATGCTGAATGGCTCGCCCTGCTCGGCAACGCCTTCTATCCGGTTCTTGTTCATCGGCTCGCAGTTTCGCTCCACGCTTCCTCCCCACGGTCGGTCGCCCTTCCGCAGTTGCACTTCGCTCGCTGTGGTCAGCTCTTGCGGGACTTGCACCCGCAAGAGCGCGCCCATGCTGGGCGCACCAATAAAAAAAGGCGACGCTTGCCTGCATCGCCTTTTCTATTTTATTTGCTGCGACAAGAAGCCAGCTTAGATCAGCTCTTGTAGACGCCACAACTAATTACCATGTCGCCAAACTTTTCGAAGTAGAGCGACTTGTTTTCAATTTGCTTGGTTACCGGGTTGGGCCACTTGTAATCAACCCAGCCACTGGTCTTGTTCTTCAGGATCTCAATGCCTTCCTTGACGAATGCCTTGCCGTCCACGTCTTTCAACTCGGTCAGATTCTTGCCAACGAGTCGCGGATTACCGCCATGCGCCAAGCTGGTGCCGTTCGCATCACCGATGAAAATATACATATCGCGATCGATGAACTGCTTTTGTGAATTCACTTCAGCAATCGCCTTTTCCTTTCCATTTGCCTTGATGTAGCTGATCACTTTTTGCACCATGGCAATAGCTTCATCCGGCGTTCCATGCTCGGCAGCAAAAACAGGCGCAGCCAGAATGAAGGATGCAGTCAGCAACAACGTGCGGAACAACTTGGTCATGTCATGCCTCCTTGTAAAAATAGT
>DASVLM010000548.1:0-12247 GCA_036384875.1 Noviherbaspirillum sp. | reverse complement strand
CAGCCAGAATCTGCTCGCGCTCGGCATCGCGAATGCGCTGCAATACAACTTGCTTGGTATCCTGCGCAAAGCGTCGGCCGAACTCGACGGATTCGATCGGTTCTTCAATGTAGTCGTCGACTTCAATATCCGAAATCTGCTCTTTCGCTTCAAACAGGAGCACTTCCTGGTCAGGCTGCTGCAGGCCGGCCTCATCGGGCACCACATGCCAGCGGCGGAAAGACTCAAACTCGCCGCTTTCGCGGTCGATGGAGACGCGCACGTCCACTTCGCCTTCGTAGCGTTTCTTGGTCGCCTGCGCAAGTGCATGTTCGAGCGCACCGAACACCACTTCCTTATCGACGTTTTTTTCTCGTGCCAGCGCATCGACCAGCAACAACACTTCGCGACTCATGCTTTGCGACTCCTAAAATCCACTTTTGGCACCAGGCGTGCCTTGTCCACATCGGCGAGCAAGAACTCCAACATCGCCGGCCCTTCTTTTCCTTCAAATTCGAGCTTCAGTTTGTCTCCCTCGGGCTCGCGCAGCAGCCCCTGGAATGACTTGCGGTTGGCGGCCCCCGGCATCGGCATCCGCAATTTGATGACTGCCTCCTGCCCGGCGAAACGCACGTAATCGGCGATTTTCTTCAGTGGACGATCCAATCCAGGAGAAGACACCTCGAGTCGCTCATAGTTAGCGTTCTCGACCGTAAGCACGTGAGTGAGTTGATGGCTGACCTTTTCGCAGTCGTCGACCGTAATATTGCCTCTGGCCTCCGCCTCTTCAGCGACAAAGTCAATGTAGACGCGCAGCAGCCCATGAGCGGCCTGCTCGAAATCGACTAATTCGTAGCCCATTCCCGCCACGGTTTTTTCAATCAGATCCACCAACCGCACAACTGTTCTCCATTACAACGCCGGCCGGACCCACTGATTTTTTTCGCCGCTTGGTGCGTAAAACCCGTTCAAGAAAAAAAAAATGGGCAACTGCCCATCTCATTCTTATATTGCCCTTGCCCACCTAAGCGGTTCCCGACAAAGTGACTCTGCGGGCCGACTTCCGTTAACTCTCTAATTATAAACAAATATTTCGCGAGCCGCAATGGCTAAGCGCCCTCTGGCGGAACCAAAAGGCGCGAACTCTTTCAATAAAGAAATGGCTTCGATGGAATTAGCCTCGGGCACGGCGCCTTGGCATACCAGGTAAGCCAGCAATCACGTTGCGAGCCTGGCTGGAACCGCTGCGTCGAACCCGGACTTCCGGGAAACCAAGCGCGGTTTGCAGGGGATCGGGCTGGCGGCTACGGGAAGCCCCTTGGACACGCCCCTGCTGCCCGCGCTTCTGACCGTTGCCGTTGGGCTCAAAGCCATTCTTCGGGCCGCGATTTCCGTTGTTATTATGGCCGCCCCGACCCTTCGGCTGCTGACTTTGACCTTGTGACAGCTTCTCCATGCCACTTAATGCCATCAGATCGCGTACCGCATGTTCGTCCAACTCTTCCCACCGGCCGCGCCTCAAAGTACTTGGCAAGCTCAGGACACCGTAACGCGTGCGGATCAGACGAGACACGGTGAGGCCGACAGCCTCGAACATCCGACGTACTTCACGGTTACGGCCTTCACCAATCGTCACACGATACCACTTGTTGACGCCTTCACCGCCACCGTCGGCGATTTTCGAAAACTGTGCAGTGCCATCTTCAAGTTCCACGCCAGCGAGCAGTTTCTGCCGCATGCCTTCTTCAAGCTCACCTAGTGTACGGACAGCATATTCACGCTCGATGCCGTAACGAGGATGCATCAAACGATTTGCGAGATCGCCCGAATTGGTAAACAACAGCAAACCTTCGGTATTGAAGTCAAGGCGACCAACAGCCAGCCACTTGCTCGCCTTGACAGGCGGCAGGTGCTCGAACACCGACGGACGTCCTTCCGGATCACTGGCACTGACAATTTCACCAGCCGGCTTGTGGTAGATCAGTACACGAGGCGGGCGCTTGGTCACCTTTCGCTGAACGAGCTTGCCGTTAATGCGCACTTGATCAGTCGGCAGAATGCGCTGTCCGATATGCGCCGGCTCGCCGTTGACTGACACGCGACCAGCAATGATCATCTCTTCCATGTCACGACGCGATCCGAGACCAGCATCGGCTAGCACCTTGTGCAGCTTCGGCGCATCGTCTTCGGCTGTAAGATCGCGGCGCACGGTTTTGGGTGCCTGGCGACGGTCACTCGGCGCGCCCTCCTGCTCCGCTACCTTGTCATAAGCATCGGAAGTGACAAATGCAAATACATCGTCTGCATCCCTGCGCTTGCCACCCTGCTGCCCACGGCCTTTTACTGCTGGCTGCTGCTTGCCGCGCCCCTTCTGTTGAGGTTTGACACTCTTATTGTTACGGCCGCCTTCATGCCTGGGCTTTGCCGGCACATCGTTTCTACGTGGCGCAGTATCAGTCAAAACCTCAACAACGACAGTATCTGCACCATTCGCATCAACTACTGGCATTGCGGCATCCGCCTGAGCTTGGCGCGGCGTGCGCGCACGCCGCAAGCTACGCGGACCGCGCACCCCCCGCTTGACCGCTTTCTTCTTACCCTCGTCTGCGGACGCACCATCACCAGTCATTGGCGTCGCATTACCGGTGGCATCCGGCGCATCAGAGGAATCGGTAGCTACTGCGGTGCGTGCTTCACTGTTGATAGGCTGATTCATCGTTCGATTCTTTATTTTGCTCACTTGATGCAGCTTCATCGGCCGCGGCTTGCGCTTCCGCGCCGTGTTCGTATTGTTCAGCTTCTGTCGTCGCAATGGACTCAACTGCAGATACTCCTACAACCCCAGAGTCAACCGCGGAAAGCTTTTCGATTGCAAGATTCTCAGTAGACGAGCCCGTCTCATGCTGGGGCGCATCAACCTCTGCATCGGCGGCATTGACTTGAGACCCCACACCCGCTTCGATCGGTTGCGCAAGCACAGCCTGCACCTCATTTTGCAGCGCCTGCATTTCAGGCAGCATCCCTTCCGGCACGCCTTCCTTGGCAACTTGCTGCAAGGGCGGCAGCTGATCAAGCGACGTCAGACCCAGATCGTCAAGGAACTGCCTGGTCGTAGCGAACAACGCAGGCCGACCTGGAACATCGCGATGACCAATAGCTTCGATCCAGCCGCGATCCTCAAGCATCTTGATGGTTTGCGAATTCACCGTGACACCACGAATTTCTTCGATGTCGCCGCGCGTCACCGGTTGACGGTACGCGATGATGGCTAGCGTCTCAAGTGTTGCACGGGTATACTTCGGCGGCTTTTCAGGATTTAGCCGCTCGAGATATCTCTTCATATCCGGGCGGCTTTGGAAGCGCCATCCGGTCGATAGACTTACCAGTTCGATTCCCTTGTCGACCCAGTCGTTCCGCAATTCTTCAAGTATCGACTTGATCGCATCCGCGCCAACAGTTTCTTCCCCCTCTCCGTTCTCCATGTACAGCTTCTTCATGTCATTGATGGAGAGCGGCTCATGGGCGCACAGCAATGCTGTTTCGAGGACTTTCTTCGCCTCAAGAGTATTCATGTGTGAACGTCTTGTATTTTTCTAACACAAAGTAAGTGCAGAAGTTATCGTCAACGACAGATGCCGCATGCTGCTGACTCTGTCCGGTCAAGAGAACCTGTTGATGCCGCAATCCCGATGCCTAGATTTATTGGAATGTAATGGTGGCAGGGATAATAAGACTGTGAGACTTGGTTGCGGGGGCAGGATTTGAACCTGCGACCTTCGGGTTATGAGCCCGACGAGCTGCCAGACTGCTCCACCCCGCGTCTGAAGGGAGAAATTATATCCGGTATCCTCCGCCAACGCAAACCCCAATATGCTTACCGGTTGCGGTGATACACTAAGCCCCATCGTTTTTCAATGCGTTGCGCGCGTCACAGCCCGTCGGTCGCGACGTACCGAGCGCCACCACAACTCGAATCGCCATCATGAAATTCTGCTCCGAATGTGCACACCCCGTGTCGCTCATGGTTCCGCCGGATGACAACCGTCCGCGCTATGTGTGCTCGCAATGTGGCACGATCCACTATCAGAACCCGAAGATGGTGGTTGGTTCCATTCCCGTATGGGATCACGACGGCGACACGCGCATCCTCCTCTGCAAGCGAGCGATCGAGCCGCGCTATGGCTACTGGACCCTGCCCGCGGGCTTCATGGAAAACGATGAGACAACTTCCGAGGCCGCAATTCGCGAAACGGAAGAAGAAGCTGGTGCACGCGTGGAAATACACGACCTGTTTGCATTATTGAATGTGCCGCATGTCCACCAAGTACACATGTTCTATCGCGCCACGCTGCTCGACCTCGACTATGCGGCAGGAACGGAAAGTCTGGACGTACAACTTTTTCGCGAAACCGAAATACCGTGGGACGACATTGCCTTTCCCACGGTGGCCTACACACTCAAATACTTCTTTGAGGATCTTGCACGCGTCAAGCAGGCAAGTGGCGCGTATGCACTTCATACGCGCGACATCTATAAACCAATGCGCCAAGACGCATGAAACCTCGCGCGGCCAACAACACCCAAGCCGCATGGCAGCGCGGCGCGCACGAAATCACCAGCTGGTTTCCCGCTCTGCAGTCGCGCTGATCTTGTGAATCGATAGATCAGCACCGTCGAATTCCTGCTCCGGATCGAGGCGAATGCCAACAAATCGTTTGAGCAGACCGTAAATCACCGCACTGCCTACCAATGCGATCAACACACCCAGCGCGGTACCGATCAACTGCGACGCAAACGAGACACCACCCACGCCGCCCAGCGCCCGCTGGCCGAAAATGCCCGCGGCAATACCGCCCCAGGCACCGCACAGACCGTGCAACGGCCACACACCAAGTACGTCATCAATCTTCCAGCGATTCTGCGTCAGCGTGAACATCCACACGAATACCGCTCCCGCAAGACCGCCGGTAACCAAGGCACCAAGCGGATGCATCAAATCGGAACCTGCACACACCGCAACCAGCCCGGCAAGCGGCCCGTTATAGGCGAAGCCCGGATCGTTCTTGCCCATCAACACAGCGACCAGCGTGCCGCCCACCATGGCCATCAAGGAATTCAGCGCTACCAGTCCGTTCATTTTGTCGAGCGTTTGCGCACTCATCACGTTGAATCCGAACCAGCCTACCGTCAGGATCCATGCGCCAAGGGCAAGAAAAGGAATGTTGGATGGTGGATGAGCCGCAATGGCGCCATCCTTCGAGTAACGGCCTCGACGCGCTCCTAGCAGGACAACAGCAGGTAGCGCGGCCCATCCGCCAACGGCATGCACCACAACGGACCCGGCAAAATCATGAAACTCTTCCGAAAAGGTTGCCTTCAACCATGCCTGAAAGCCGAAATGCTGATTCCAGGCAATCCCTTCGAAAAATGGATACACCAAGCCAACCAGGATGGCCGTTGCCACCAATTGAGGATGAAATTTTGCGCGCTCTGCAATCCCGCCGGAAATAATGGCTGGGATAGCAGCAGCGAAGGTCAAGAGGAAAAAGAACTTCACCAGCTCAAAACCGTTCTTTGCAGATAACGTTGCAGCATCTGCAAAGAAAGTTACGCCATAAGCAATGCTGTAACCGACAAAGAAATACGCAATAGTGGAGATCGCAAAATCGACTAAGATTTTGACTAGCGCATTGACCTGGTTTTTCTTGCGCACTGTACCAAGCTCAAGGAATGCGAAGCCTGCGTGCATCGCCAGGATCATGATTGCACCGAGCAAAATAAATAATGCATCGGTGCCATTCTTTAGTGCGTCCATGCAAAAGATCTCCCTATAAATGTGCATGCTGAAAAGAAACTGCACTGTTTTAAGCAAAATTCATTCCTTTTTGGTGCGGAACAGCAACTTATTGAAAACAAAGGATTTATATTTTTGAGATGACTAAAGGTTGCGCGAACGCACCAAATCCGTGCGATATCATGAGCCAGTTTGGTGAGCCGCATGATTTCATGGCTTGACGATGGCACACCCTTCCCGGACGTTTCCAAGGCACTGACTGCTGCGGACGGTGCGGCGGGCCTTCTGGCAGCGGGTGGAGACCTCTCTCCCAGCCGATTACTGGAGGCATATCGACATGGCATCTTTCCGTGGTTTTCCGAGGGCCAGCCCATTCTGTGGTGGAGTACGGATCCACGCATGGTGCTGTTCACTGAACGCTTTGCGATTTCGCACAGCCTGCGGAAGACCCTGAAGAAGGTGCACAAGAGCATCCAGACCGGCGGCCGCTGGCAGGTACGTTTCGATTCCGCATTTGAACAAGTCATGCTTGCTTGCGCCGCCCCGCGCCGTGACAGCACCGGCACCTGGATTTCAGATGAGATCATGCATGGCTATACGGGCCTGCATGCCCAAGGCTACGCGCACTCTTCGGAAGTCTGGCTGGATGGCGAACTGGTTGGTGGTGCTTACGGTGTCTGCATAGGCAGGATGTTCTATGGCGAGTCGATGTTCGCGCGAGTGAGTGATGCGTCCAAGGTGGCGCTCGCTTATCTGGTGCATTTCCTGCATATGAATGGCGTCAAGATGATCGACTGCCAGCAGGAAACGGAGCACTTGGCTTCACTTGGCGCAGCACCCATTCCACGCAAGGACTTTATCAGCCGAATGCGCCAGGCTATTGCCGAACCTAGGATCGAAGTGTGGGAACCACCGGATTTATTTTGATTGCCGAATGTCCAATGCACTTCCGTTTCTTCCGTTCGGTGTAAATTAACGATGTCGTATAGCCCAATCCGCCGCATATGACGCACCTCAAAGATTTACCTTTTGACACGCTGCAGTTCTACGCCACGGCACCGTACCCGTGCAGCTATCTCGACGGCCATCAGGCGAGATCGCAGGTTGCCACACCGTCGCACCTGATCAATGCCGATGTCTACTCAGAACTCGTCAAGAACGGCTTCCGCCGTAGCGGGATCTTTACCTATCGTCCCTACTGCGACGGCTGCCAGGCTTGCATCCCGGTGCGAGTGAAAGTCGATCAATTCGCTCCTAACCGTAGCCAGCGCCGCGCGTGGAGCCGGCACCAGTCGCTGTCGACTTGGGTCACCAATCTGACGTATCTGCCGGAACATTACGACCTCTACCTGCGTTACCAGTCGGCGCGCCATGCGGGCGGCGGCATGGACCACGACAGTCGCGACCAATATGCGCAGTTCCTCTTGCAGAGCAAGGTCAACACACGGCTGGTCGAATTCCGTGACGAAGACGGCACGCTCCGTATGGTCAGCATCATCGACGTGCTGAATGACGGACTGTCATCCGTCTATACCTTTTACGACCCGAATGTGCCCGGCGCCTCCTTCGGCACATATAACGTGATGTGGCAAATCGAACAGGCGCGCAAGCTCGGTATGCCGCATGTCTATCTTGGCTACTGGATCCGGGACAGCCAGAAGATGGCCTACAAGGTGAACTTCCGTCCGCTGGAAGCATTGCGTCACGGCAACTGGGAAGATTGGTCTCCCGCCGGGTCGTGAGACAGCAGTACTTACGGGGCTCAATAGTAGAATAGCGGCTTTGCCCGCTCCCGCCCGTTCGCCATGTCTGACAAGCTGCTGTATGCCCTCGCGCGCCCTCTCCTGTTCTCGCTTGATCCCGAAGCTGCCCATAACCTGACCCTGCCGGCGCTCAAGCGCGTTGCGGCATGCGGACTGACCTCGCTCGTATCGAAACCGAAAGCCGATCCGCGGACTGTCATGGGCATTACCTTTCCCAACCCTGTCGGCCTTGCCGCCGGCCTCGACAAGGACGGCGCCTATATCGATGGATTAGCCGCGCTCGGCTTTGGCTCCATTGAAATCGGCACGGTAACGCCGCGCGCACAACCGGGCAATCCCAAGCCGCGCATGTTCCGCCTGCCGGCAGCGAATGCAATCATCAACCGCATGGGATTCAACAATGGCGGTGTGGATGCCTTTGTCGCGAATGTGCAGGCATCGGTTTTCTACCAGGACAAAAAGGGTGTGCTTGGTCTTAACATCGGAAAGAATGCGGACACGCCGATTGAACGTGCTGCGGAGGATTACTTGCACTGCCTGCAGAAGGTCTACCCATATGCGAGCTATGTAACCGTCAACATTTCGTCGCCGAATACCAAGAACCTGCGCCAACTGCAGGGAGGTTCGGAACTGGATTCCCTGCTGGCACAGCTTAAGGAAGAGCAGCAGCGCCTCGCAGACAAGCACAAGCGTTACGTGCCGATTGCCTTGAAAATCGCGCCCGACATCGACAATGAGCAGGTCAAGACCATTGCCGCCGCGTTGGTGCAACACCGGATGGATGCGGTGATAGCCACCAATACCACCATCACTCGCGACGCGGTGAAGAATCTGCCGAACGCGGAGGAGGCGGGCGGCTTGTCAGGCGCGCCGGTCTTCGAGTTGTCCAACAAGGTCATTCGCGCATTGAAGGCAGAGCTTGGCAATGCACTTCCGATTATCGGCGTCGGTGGCATTCTGTCCGGAAGCGATGCAAAAGCAAAGATAGATGCCGGCGCTTCACTGGTCCAGCTCTACACAGGCCTGATATATCGAGGTCCGGGACTGGTGAAAGAGTGCGCTGAGGCACTGCGTAACACGCATTGAACATTCGCAGGTAAAGGCGGGCAATCGGCCCACTTGGCAAACTCCTGCCATATAAAAGCAAAACCTACGAACAACAAAAAAGACCCGGAGCGCTTGCGCACATCCGGGCCTGCACGTGAAGATCTTTCCGCTTATTCGACTTCGAGCGTTTCTTCCGGTGCCGACGGCGGTGGCACGTCGCCCTCGGCAAAATCGAGCTTGATCTGCTCATTCTCATCGAGATCCACCGTTACGCGTCCACCGGACACCAAGCGACCGAACAACAATTCGTCGGCCAACGCTTTGCGGATCATGTCCTGAATCAGACGCGACATTGGTCGCGCGCCCATCAGCGGATCAAAGCCCTTCTTGGCGAGGAAGCGGCGCAGGCTGTCGGTGAAGATTGCCTCGACCTTCTTCTCGTGCAGTTGCTCTTCGAGCTGCATCAAGAACTTGTCGACCACACGCAGGATGATCTCTTCGTCCAGCGCCTTGAAGCTGATGATCGCATCGAGACGATTGCGGAACTCCGGCGTAAACATGCGTTTGATATCCGCCATCTCGTCGCCCGCTTCCTTCTTCTCGGTAAAGCCGATTGTCCTCTTCTGCAGTGCTTCGGCGCCCGCATTCGTGGTCATGATGATGATCACGTTGCGGAAGTCCGCCTTGCGTCCGTTGTTGTCGGTTAGCGTGCCATGGTCCATTACCTGCAACAGGATATTGAAGATATCCGGATGAGCTTTCTCGATTTCGTCGAGCAACAGCACCGCGTGTGGCTTCTTGGTGATTGCTTCGGTGAGCAATCCGCCCTGGTCGAAACCGACATACCCCGGAGGAGCACCAATCAGCCGAGATACCGCATGACGCTCCATGTATTCCGACATGTCGAAGCGGATCAGCTCGATACCGAGGATGAACGCCAGCTGCTTCGCCACTTCCGTCTTACCGACGCCCGTTGGACCGGAGAACAGGAAAGCGCCGATTGGCTTGTCGGTCTTGCCCAAGCCGGCGCGCGCCATCTTGATCGATGAGGCAAGCGCTTCGATAGCCGGGTCTTGGCCGAACACCACATTCTTGAGATCGCGGTCGATGGTCTGCAACTTTGTGCGGTCGTCCTGATTGACCGACTGCGGAGGAATGCGCGCGATCTTCGAGATGATGTCCTCGATTTCGCTCTTGCCAATCGTCTTCTTCTGCTTTGACTTCGGCAGAATGCGCTGCGCCGCTCCGGCTTCATCGATGACGTCGATTGCCTTGTCGGGCAGGTGACGATCATTGATAAAGCGCGCCGCCAGTTCCGCAGCGGAAGTCAGTGCAGCCCCGGAATACTTCACACCATGGTGCTCTTCGAAACGCGACTTCAGGCCGCGCAGGATCTGCACCGTCTGCTCAACGGTCGGCTCGTTCACATCAATCTTCTGGAATCGACGCGACAACGCGTGGTCCTTCTCGAATACACCGCGGAATTCCGTGTACGTGGTTGCACCGATGCATTTCAACTGGCCGCTCGACAAAGCAGGCTTTAGCAAATTGGACGCATCGAGCGTACCACCCGAAGCCGAACCAGCGCCGATGATTGTGTGGATCTCGTCGATGAACAGAATGCCGTGCGGATTGTCACGCAGTTGCTTGAGCACTGCCTTCAGGCGTTGCTCGAAATCACCGCGATATTTCGTGCCGGCCAGCAAGGCACCCATGTCGAGCGAATACACCACCGCATTCTGCAGCACCTCAGGCACATCGCCCTGTGTCACGCGCCATGCAAGACCTTCCGCAATCGCAGTCTTGCCCACGCCGGCCTCACCAACCAGCAACGGGTTGTTCTTGCGCCGACGGCACAGCGTCTGGATCACGCGCTCGACTTCGGACTCGCGACCAATCAGCGGATCGATCTTGCCCTCAGCGGCCAGCTTGTTCAGGTTTTGAGTGAACTGATCAAGGGGGCTTTCCTTCTGCTGTCCTTCGGACTGCGCATCTTCTGCACCTTCAGGCGACTTTTGCGACTCCGCCTGCTGGTCCTTGCGAACACCATGGGAAATGAAGTTCACCACATCAAGGCGAGTTACACCTTGCTGATGCAGGTAGTACACGGCGTGCGAATCCTTCTCGCCGAAGATGGCAACCAGTACGTTCGCACCGGTCACTTCCTTCTTGCCATTCGACGCCGACTGAACATGCATGATCGCGCGCTGGATCACGCGCTGGAAACCGAGTGTCGGCTGCGTGTCCACTTCGCTCGTACCAGGCACGGTCGGCGTATTGTCATTGATGAAATTTGTCAGCGTCTTGCGCAAGTCTTCAATGTTGACCGCGCATGCACGCAGCACTTCTGCCGCGGATGGGTTGTCCAGCAGTGCGAGCAGCAGATGCTCCACCGTGATGAACTCATGCCGTGCCTGTCGGGCTTCGACAAAAGCCATATGCAAACTGACTTCAAGTTCCTGCGCAATCATGCTTCCTCCATCACGCATTGCAGGGGATGACCTGCTTTTCGGGCGTGCGTCAAAACCAATTCTACTTTAGTGGACGCGATATCCTTAGGATACACGCCGCACATACCTTTGCCATCGCGATGAACCTTGAGCATGATCTGCGTAGCAGTCTCTCGGTCTTTGTTGAAGTACTCTTGAATGATCGCGACCACGAACTCCATCGGAGTATAGTCGTCGTTCAGTAACAGTACTTGATACATCGGCGGAGGCTTTAGCTTCTGCTCTTGTCTAGCAAGTACCGTACCGTTGTCATGCTGAGTTGCCATGCTTCCATTCTAGTCGGTTCAATCCGGCGCAGTGCGCCGAAGTAAGGGAGATTCGGCATTTATATTACGCCCTTTCGCTCTATAGCGCAGATGATGGTCGATCAGGGGAATTCAAGTAGGAATGTCTGGAATTCCTTTGTAGTAGGTCAAAAACGCCCGGCACTCTGCCTTGACTTTTATTATTTTTGCAGGAACAATGGGGATTATTGATAATGCGGAAGTTATGCAGTTGTCAATATGAAGTGAGCAGGTTTTAGGAGGGGGCAGCGTTACGCGGGGCTTCTTGCTTATACGGCTCGTGTGATCAGTCATTATTTGAAAGACGCTTTTTATGGCAACAGGTACCGTCAAGTGGTTCAACGATTCCAAAGGCTTCGGATTTATCACTCCGGATGACGGCGGTGAAGATTTGTTCGCCCACTTTTCCGCAATTCAGATGAACGGCTTCAAGACCCTTAAAGAAGGTCAAAAGGTCCAATTCGACGTCACTCAAGGTCCGAAAGGCAAGCAGGCTTCCAATATTCAGAACGCTTAATCAGTCGCTCCGATTAGTAAAGCCGAAAACCCCGCATTGCGGGGTTTTTTTTCATCTATGTGCAACGGGGCCGTTCCTGCTTGTCCAGCTAACAAGTTTCCGCACATCTTCCTTACAACAGCTTTGTAGCATTCACACGGCATTACGTTACCGTATTAGCACTTACGCCGCAGACCATGAAAATGGCGTTAAAGTAATATCCCATGAAGCTGCGACAGAAAATCATACTGCTGGCCATTACGCCGCTGATACTGGCGCTCTTCGCGATCGCGCTTGGCGTTCGTCATCAGACGATACAGCTTGCACAGCAGCAGCGCACCTCCGTTGAAGCCGCTTATCTGGCGAGTAAAGAG
>DASVLM010000547.1:0-20497 GCA_036384875.1 Noviherbaspirillum sp. | reverse complement strand
AATGCCGATGTGCAACTGATAACGGCGCGACGAGGTGGAAAGAGGCCATGTCTGCAAGCGATGCCTGTTATGCCTTGCGCGGCAAGACTGCCATTGTGCCGGTCAGCTTGCTCACCAGCGTTTTCCTGTTGCCGCTGACGGCGAATACTTGCGACTCCACCACGTGGAAATGGCGGCCCGGCTTCAGCACATCGGCGCGGCAGAACAGCGATTCGCCGCTGCCCGCGCGCAGCAGGTGGATCTTGAACTCCACCGTGAGTATGAATTCCTCTGCCGGCGTGACCGACATCGCGGCTGCGCCGGCGGTGTGGTCGGCAATCGTCGACTGGACACCGGCATGGATGATGCCGGTGTGCTGCAGGTGACGCGGCTCGATGCGCAGGGTGGATTCGCACCAGCCGGGACCGAAATCGTGCAGGGTAATGCCAAGATCGGTAAGAAAAGCTGCTTCGCGAAAGCCGTTCTGCACGACTTCGCGGTAATTCGGATCAGGCGACTCAAGAGGCAACTTCGGTAGCAACTGAGAGGGCATGCCTTGTCTCCTTGGGAATCGCGCCCGCCTTGTTCGTACGCCGGCGGGTCGCGGGTGGCGCGCTTATTTCGTCTCGGCGAACAACTCGCGGCCGATCAGCATGCGGCGGATCTCGCTGGTGTCGGCGCCGATTTCATACAACTTGGCGTCGCGCCACAGGCGGCCGACCGGATATTCGTTGATGTAGCCGTTGCCGCCCAAGGTCTGGATCGCCTCGCCGGCCATCCACGTCGCCTTTTCGGCGGAATACAGGATGGCGCCGGCAGCATCCTTGCGCAATGCGCGCACCTGCTCCGGCGACGTCGCGCGGTCGCAGGCCTGGCCGACGGCATAGACGTAAGCCTTGCACGCCATCATGGTGGAATACATGTCGGCCAGCTTGCCCTGCATCAGCTGGAACTCCCCGATCGGCTGACCGAACTGCTTGCGATCGTGGACGTACGGCACGACCACGTCCATGCACGCCTGCATGATACCCAGCGGACCGCCGGACAGCACGGTGCGCTCGAAATCGAGGCCGGACATCAGCACGTTGACGCCCTTGCCGAGGCCGCCCAGCACGTTCTCCGCCGGCACTTCGCAATCCTCGAATACCAGTTCGCCGGTATGCGAGCCGCGCATGCCGAGCTTGTCCAGCTTCTGTGCAATGGAGAAGCCCTTGAAGCCCTTCTCGATCAGGAAGGCGGTAATCCCGCGCGGACCGGCTTCGATATCGTTCTTCGCGTACACCACCAGCGTGTCCGCATCCGGGCCGTTGGTGATCCACATCTTGCTGCCGTTGAGCACCCAGCGGTCGCCCTTGAAGTCGGCGCGCAGCTTCATGCTCACCACGTCGGAGCCGGCGTTCGGCTCGGACATCGCGAGCGCGCCGACGTGTTCGCCGGAAATCAGCTTCGGCAGGTATTTCCTCTTTTGCTCTTCGGTGCCGTTGCGCTTGATCTGGTTCACGCACAGGTTGGAATGCGCGCCGTACGACAAGCCAACCGAGGCGGAAGCGCGGGAAATTTCTTCCATCGCGACGATATGCGCGAGGTAGCCCATGTTGGCGCCGCCGTATTCCTCGCTGACGGTGATGCCGAGAATGCCGAGCTCGCCCATCTTCTTCCACAGGTCCATCGGGAACTGGTCGGTGCGGTCGATTTCGGCGGCGCGCGGCGCGATTTCCGCCTGCGCGAACTGCTGCACGGCTTCGCGCAGCGCGGCAATATCTTCACCATGGTCGAAAGTCAGGCCGGGCAAATGGAGCATGTCATCCTCGCTTGATCGGTTGTGTTACAAAAAGTTGGTCAAATCATACTGCCAATTTACGTTAACGTAAACGTAAAGCAGTTACCGTAAAAATACGGTTTCCCGCAGGATTGCGCCGAATGCAATCAGGCCGCATCCTTCAGCCGCTTTGCCGCGGATTTTTTCTCGGCGGCGGGCTTGTCCGCCTTATCCAGCTTGTCGCCTGCGAGCAGGCGGCGGCACTCTTCCTCGTGGGCGGCAATCTCGTCCAGCGTCACTTCCAGGTCTTCGCGCTGGCGCTCCAGCGTTTCGCGGTGCTGCGCCAGCACGGCGAGGAAGCGCTTCAACTGGGCGGTCGTGTCCTTGGGCGACTCGTACATGTCGACCAGTTCCTTGATCTCCTGCAGCGAAAGGCCCAGCCGCTTGCCGCGCAGCGTCAGCTTCAGCCGCGTGCGTTCGCGCGCGCTATACACGCGGGTGCGGCCGCCGGCACCTTCGCGCTTGGGCGAGAGCAGGCCCTGGTCTTCATAGAAGCGGATGGCGCGCGGCGTGATGTCGAATTCGCGAGCGAGTTCGGTGATGGTGTAAGTCGGCATGGACAAGGTCGGCAACAATCTGCGTTTGTGTTTAGAATTGGGAAAATCAATTCCAGTTTACGTTAACGTAAAGCGCATTGTAGGCGCGGACGGCAAAAATGTGAATCGTCTGCCCTGCAGCTTTCCTGCCGGCATGAATCCACTCGAATCCCAGCTCGACTACGCCTTCGGCGATACCCTTCCCTCCCTCGGATCTCTGCTCGAGGTCGCCCCCGGTGTACGCTGGCTGCGCATGGGCCTGCCGTTCGCATTGGACCACATCAACCTCTGGCTGCTGGAAGACGAAGAGGAAGGCCGCGCCGGCTGGACCATCGTCGACTGCGGCATCGCCAACGATGCCACCCGCGCCGCCTGGGAAACGATTTTCGCGACCGGGCTGGACGGCAAACCGGTGCTGCGCGTGATCGTCACGCATTGCCATCCCGACCACGTCGGCCTGTCGGACTGGCTATGCTCGCGCTGGAACGCACCGTTGTGGATGACGACCGGCGAATACGCCTTCGCCCGGATGATGTCGACATCGCTGCCGGGTGTGGACGGCACTGCGATGCTGCCGCACTTCCAGCGCCACGGCCTCGTTGACCCCGCGATGCTGGAAGCCTTGCAGGGCCGGCGCAGCTATTACCCGACGCTGGTGCCGGCGGTGCCTGCCTCCTATCGCCGCATCCAGGATGGCCAGGAATTCCGTATCGGCAAGCACGACTGGAAAGTGATTACCGGCTTCGGCCACGCTCCCGAACATGCCTCGTTGTATTGCGACGGCCTGCGGCTGCTGATTTCCGGCGACATGGTGCTGCCGCGCATCTCCACCAATGTGTCGGTGTTTGCCGTCGAGCCGGAAGCCAACCCGGTCCAGCTCTACCTCGACTCGCTGAAGAAGTATGCCGGCCTGCCGGACGACACGCTGGTGCTGCCCTCGCACGGCAAACCGTTCCGCGGGCTGCATATCCGGATCGGCCAACTGGATGAACATCACCGCGAACGCCTGGCGGAGGTAGTCGATGCCTGCGCCACGCCGCAATCGGCGGCCGACATCGTGCCCGTCATGTTCCGCCGCAAGCTCGATGCCCACCAGCTGACCTTCGCACTTGGCGAAGCGCTCGCTCACTTGCACAAACTCTGGTTCGACGGCACGCTGCAGCGTAATATTGGAACTGACGATGTGATACGCTTTGTTCGCCAGCCCTGACCCCGCCCAATGCCGTTACTTGAACGGCAATTAGTTAAAGCCCTGAACCGCTTATTTAACCGGAAACATTTCTGTTTTCCCCGGTCAAACTTCCTTATTGACCTGCTTTGTACGAGCGGCATGAGGTTTTTGACAAGAAACCATGCGCCTTCGACATTATGTGTTACATTGACTTAACACATTTGGTCACAAACAGTTCCTGTATTTGAGAGACTGACTATCAAGGCGTGACATGGAATAGTGCGCGGTCATGACTCCATCTACAGAACGAGAAGGTTTTAGCGAGCGATTGCAGCAGGCTTTGCGCAACGCCGACTATTCCCCGGACAGCCCGACACAGCTGGCGCGCGAATTCAATATCCGATTCGAAGGCCGTCCCATCACCGTGCATGCTGCACGGAAATGGTTGGTGGGCGAGGCCATTCCAACGCAGGAAAAGCTGCGCACGCTGGCGCTTTGGTTGGGCGTTCCTGCCGAATGGCTGCGCTTCGGCGGTGCGGAATCGCATAACGGGGAAACGCCGGGCAGCCCGGAGCGCTTTGAATCGGCCGACGTCAAGCTGATTGCCGACCTGCGCAGGCTCGACGAACATCACCAGACGATTGCCCGCGAATTCATCCGCATGCTGGTGCGGCTCAACCGCCAGAAATAAGTTCGCGTAGATAGCGCAGCCCGCGGATCGCGCGGCTGCCGTACCACGACATCATTTCCCCATCGACCAGCTGTACCGGCTTGCCGATCTGCTTTTCCAGCGCGTCCGCATGTACGTCGGTGAAGCGATACGGTTCGGTCGACAGCAGCACGCCATCGATCGCATGCGCTACCGCGTCCGACCACTGGAACGACGGATAGCGCGCGTCGCCAGGCGCCTGCCAGCTCTGCCAGCCAGCGAGTGCCATCATGTTTGCGATATAGGTATCGCACGCTACCGTCATCCACGGATCTTTCCAGATGCAGTACAGCAGGGATTGCTGAGGGCCTTTCGGCGTTGCTTCGAGCGCAGCATATTCCTGCTCGAATGCGGCGCACATCGCTTCCGCCTGCTGCTCACGTCCGAAAATGCCGCCGAGCAGGCGATACAGCTCCAGGTTGTCGCGCGGGGCAAGCGGATGCGTGACGATCACATGCGGCACATACTGCGCGAGCGCCTCCACTGTCGGCTTCTCGTTCTCATCGATGTTCACCACGAGATGGGTCGGCGCCAACCGGCGGATCTTGTCGATATTCACATCCTTGGTGCCGCCGACCTTGGGAATGCCGCGCACGATATCCGCCGGGTGGATGCAAAAGCCGGTGCGCCCGACCATGAACGGCACCAATCCGAGGTCGCACAATAGCTCGGTGATTGACGGCACCAGCGACACGATACGCGGCGCCGACTCTTGCAGCGGCCGGTGTTCCTGTCCGATGGCGTCGATCAGTTTCATGCTGCCAGCCTCACGATGCACGCTTCTTGTGCGGCGCCCGGGCGAAGGCCGCGTCGTACACCGCATTGGGCAGCATGCGCAGCAGCTTCGCCACCACGCCCATCTGCCACGGAATCACGCGATAACTGGTGCCGCGCTCGATGGTTTCCACCGCCCGGCGCGCAAACGCGTCGGCAGGCATCAGGAAGGGCATGGGGTAACTGTTTTCCTGCGTCATCGGCGTGTCGATGTAACCCGGCGCGATGGTGACGACCCGGACGCCGCTGCGCTTGAGCTCCACGCGCAGCGACTCGCAATAACTGATCACCGCCGCCTTCGAAGCGCTGTAGGCTTCCGACCCCGGCAAACCGCGGATGCCGGCCACGCTGGCGATGCCGACCAGGCGGCAATCGCGACTCCCCGCTGCAGCCTGTTTTTTCATCGCGCCGATGAAGGGCGTGAAGGTGGCGACCGTCGCCGTGACATTGGTCGCAACCACGCGCTCGAACACAGCCAGGTCTTCGGCATACTCGGTCAGCGTGCCGCGCGAGACGCCGGCATTGGCGATCACCACGTCGACGCCGCCGAGCGCGACAAGGAAATCCTCACCAGCCGCACGCAACGCTGCGTGATCGGTCACGTCGAGCGCGTAGATGCGATGGCGCTCGGAATGCGGCAGGCCGGCGACGAGCTGCTGCAACAGCTCCCGGCGACGCGCCACGAGGCCGAGCGACGCGCCCTGCTCCGCATAGCGTCTGGCCAGAGCGGCGCCGAGGCCGCTGGATGCGCCGGTGATGAAGACGCGTTTCGAGGTAATTGCCATGATCGGACCCGCAAAATAAAAAAGTCCGCCTTCTTGCGAAAGGCGGACTTCGATTCTAAATGCTTCCAGCCGGCGCTTACTTGCCCTTGGCCGAAGCCGCTTTCGAAGCGGCCGGCTTGGCTTCCGCAGCGGGCGCATGTGCCTTCGATTCCTGCTGCACCTTCGCTACCAGCCAGTCGAGCACCTGCAGCGTGCCGGAGCCGAGCGCCTGCTCGGACACATTGCCGAGGCTGTTAGCCACGATGGACGGCGAGGTTTCATAGTGGCCATCCACTGCCAGCAGCGGCACGCCGTCGACCTGGTAAGCCTGCATCAATTGCGTAGCGCGGCGAGCCTTGGCCTGCACCGCGAAGGAATTGAAGGCATCGAGGAATTTCTGCTTGTCGACACCGTTCTTCACCATGAAATCGACGATCTGCGTCTCGCTGTCGAGCGGCTGGTGCTGCGCATGGATGGCATTGAAAATCTTGCGGTGGAGCTCTTCGCCCTTGCCCAGCGCTTCCAGCGCGTAGAACATCTTCTGCTGCGGCACGAAGGATTCACGGAAAGCGACAGGTATGCGGCGGAAATTGATGTTGTCGCCCTGCTTCTTCACCCAGGCTTCCAGTTCCGGATCGAGCGCATAGCAGTGCGGGCAGGAGTACCAGAAGAACTCGACGACTTCCACCTTCTTGCCGGAATCGGTCTGCTGCTTCTGCTCCAGCGTGCGGTAGTCGACGCCGTTCTGCGGATTGGCAGGCGTCGCGCTGGCGGCGAACGCAACAAAACCGAGACTCAGGGCAACTAGGGCATGTTTCAGGAGACGCATGGTTTTCCTTTTTCGATGAGTTACTTGGCGACGCGCAGGACCGCCGCGTCGATGCTGTTATCCGACAGCTTGCTGCGCACCTTGTTCATGGCGTCGAGCTGGCCGAAGGGGCCGACGCGCACGCGGTACAGCATGCCGTTCTCCGACTGGCGTTCGGAAATTTTTGCTTCGACGCCGATCAACGCGAGCTTGCCTCGCAGGGCTTCGGCATCCGCCTGTTCGCGGAAGGCGCCAGCCTGCAGATAGTAATTGAACTTGTCTTCATCTGCCTTGACGGCAGGGTCCTTCGGCGCTTCGCCGATCTTGACTTCGGCTGCCTTGGGTTCCGGCTTCTTGAGCTTTTCGGCAATCTTGTCGCCGATTTCGTCAGGTGCCGGCGCCTTGCTGTCAGGCTGCTGCGCCGCAGTGTTGGCTGGCGGCTCGGATTCCTTGATGAAATCCTTGGCCGCTTCCTTCGCCGCCGACTTGTTGCCGTACAGCGGCTTGTTCGGATCGGTGATCTGGTTCGGCGCCTCCGGCTTGGCTTGCCTGCCCGATTTGTCCATAAAAGGAAGCGGCGTCTTGTTGATCGTGACCGCCACGCCGAGCGCGATGCCAAGGCCGATGACCAGCCCGATAATGATGCCGAGGAGGGTGCCGCCTTGCTGCCTAGTCTTCATAGATTCCTACATTCTCGACGGCGCCGATACGCCGATCAGCGCCAGACCGTTACGCAATACCTGGCGCGTTGCCGACAATAACGCCAGGCGCGCCAGTTTGGTGGACTCGTCGTCCACCAGCACGCGCTCGGCGTTGTAGTAGCTGTGCAGCTCCGCCGCCAGATCGCGCAGGTAGAACGCTACCTGATGCGGGCCAAGTTCGTCGAGGGCTTTCTGCAACATTTCCGGGTACTCGGCCAGCTTGGCCAGCAACGCGGCTTCGCGCGGCGAAGTCAGCGGCGAGAGGTCGACGTTCTTCAGCGCTGCTTCACCGGCCTCATCCTTGCCCCACTGCGAGAACACCGAGCAGATGCGCGCATGCGCGTACTGCACGTAGTACACCGGGTTCTCGTCGGATTGCGACAGGGCGAGGTCGACGTCGAAGGTGAATTCGGTATCGGCCTTGCGCGAGATGAGGAAGAAGCGTACCGCGTCGCGGCCGCGCGTGAGGTCACGCTCGCCGTTCTCGTTCACCGCATCGCCGGCGGACCATTCGATCAGGTCGCGCACCGTGACGTAGGAGCCGGCACGTTTGGAAATCTTCACTTCTTCGCCGTTTTTCATCACGGTGACCATCTTGTGCAGCACGTAATCCGGATAGCCCTGCGGAATGCCGAGGCCGACCGCCTGCAGGCCTGCGCGCACGCGCGCGATGGTGCCGTGGTGGTCGCTGCCCTGCACGTTGATGACTTTTTGATAGCCGCGCTGCCACTTGGTGATGTGATAGGCGACGTCCGGCACGAAGTAGGTATAGCTGCCGTCGGACTTCTTCATCACACGATCTTTGTCGTCACCGTACTCCGTGGTGCGCAGCCACAGCGCACCATCGAGCTCGTAGGTCTTGCCGGCCTTGACCAGCGCGCCCACCGCCGCTTCGACCTTGCCGTCGTGGTACAGCGAGGACTCGAGGTAGTAGTTGTCGAATTTGACGCCGAATGCCTGCAAATCGAGATCCTGTTCGCGACGCAGATAGGCGACGGCGAACATGCGGATCGATTCGAGATCATTCGGGTCGCCGCTGGCGGTGACCGGGCCGCCATCGCTGGCGGACACGGTTTTCTTCGCCAGGAAGTCGGCGGCGATGTCGGCGATGTAATCGCCGTTGTAAGCCGATTCCGGCCAGTGCGCGTCACCGGGCTTCAAGCCGCGGGCGCGCGCCTGCACTGAATACGCAAGGTTGCCGATCTGTGCGCCGGCATCGTTGTAATAGAACTCGCGGGTGACGTCATAGCCCTGCGCTTCCAGCAGCGACGACAATGCATCGCCCAGCGCGCCCTGGCGACCGTGGCCGACGTGCAGCGGGCCGGTCGGGTTGGCGGAAACGAATTCCACCATCACCTTCTTGCCGGCGCCGGCCTTGCCCTTGCCGTAGTGTTCGCCTTCGGCCAGTACGATACCGACCACCGCGCGCTTGGCGGCAGCGGCGACACGCAGGTTGATGAAGCCGGGGCCCGCAATTTCCGCCGATTCAATCAGGTCGCCCTTGTTGGCGATCAAGGAGTCGACAATGGCTTGTGCGAGTTCGCGCGGATTCTTTTTCAGCGGCTTGGCCAGCTGCATCGCGACGTTGCAGGCGAGATCGCCGTGCGACGGGTCGCGCGGGCGCTCCAGCACCACATTGGGCTGCAGGCCGGAATCGGCGACGATGGGAGCGAGTGCGGCCTGGAACAGGTCGGCAATCTGTTGTTTTTGTGAAGCGAGCATGGGATGAAATTCGGCAACCGCCGGCTGCCTGGCTAGTCGGAAGATGGTGATTATACCGGCTCGCCTCGCTCATCCCGTGCTTGGCCGGAAACCTCGGTGGACGCACCGACATTGCCGGTCTGGGCGAATTTGAGTGAAGTCAATCAGCGGCGGATTTTATCTTCATAAGCTGCGCAGTAAGAACCGATGAAGCGCTCCATCTGGAATTCCTGCGGATTCCAGGGCGCGCCGGAGAAGCGGCCGTGCAGCAGATAGATATAAGTGCAAGCAGTCACTTGCTCGCCGGCTTCCGTGGCAACGGGCACCTTGTCGCGGCGGTATTCGATGCCCTCGAAGGTATCTAGTGCCGCAAGGTCATCCTTGTCGACATCGAAATACACCACGCCTTTCACTTGGGCGCCGGCCTCGGGAACCATGCCGGGATAGGTTTCGCCCTTGATCGCATAGCGGGCAAAACCGTCAAGCGTGGCGCGCACACTGCGATAGCGCCCGCGCACCACGCGTTCCCACACTTGCAAAAACATCAAGGAACCGTAAGTAAAGACATGCGCAGCCATTGCACTACCAAATCCTTCATCGAAAAAATTTACCCACTACAGGGGCGACATCGATAAAAATAACAGCTTCTCGCAATCCACGCCGGCTTGCACCTGCGGCTACGAACTGCGGGGCGCCGAAAACCATCATGTTCAGTCCCCGCATTCGCCTGGCCCAGAACGGCCCGGAATTCTCCCGCATCGTGCTTGGCTTGTGGCGTCTCGCCGAATGGCAGATGACGCCGCAGGAAAGGCTCGCCCTGCTGCAGCAGGCAATCGAGATGGGCGTCACCACTGTCGACCATGCCGACATCTATGGCGATTATCGCGGCGAAGCGCTGTTCGGCGAAGCACTCGCGCTGTCGCCGCAGCTGCGCCATCGCATGAAAATCGTCAGCAAGTGCGGCATCAAGCTGGTGTCGGACAACCGGCCGGCGCACGGCATCAAGCATTACGACACCAGCCGCGCGCATATCCTTGCCTCGGTCAACAATTCGCTCGCCGCACTGCGCACCGAATACCTCGACCTGCTGCTGATCCACCGCCCCGACCCGCTGATGGACGCCGACGAGATCGCGGCTGCCTTCCAGACACTGCGGCAGGCGGGCAAGGTACGCTATTTCGGCGTCTCGAATTTCACGCCGGCGCAATTCAACCTGCTGCATGCGCGCGTGCCGCTGGTGACGAACCAGATCGAACTGTCGCCAATGCAGCTCGCGCCGCTGCACGACGGCACGCTGGACCAGTGCCAGCAGCTGCGCATCGCGCCGATGGTATGGTCGGCACTGGCCGGAGGACGGTTGTTTACAGAGGATTCGCCGCGTGCGCAGCGCTTGCGCGCGGCTTTGGGAAGTATCGCGCAAGCGCGCGGCGTTTCGCCGACGACGGTGGCGTATGCATGGATATTGCGGCATCCGTCGCGACCGCTGGTGCTGACCGGCTCGCGTCGCATCGAAGCGACGCGGGAGGCTGTCGCGGCGACGGAATTGCAGCTGACGCGCGAGGAATGGTTCTCGGTCTGGACGGCGTCGGCAGGTCAGGACGTGCCTTGACCGTCGACGCATCCAGCCGTCGGTTGCGACTTACCAGGATTTGAGTATTTCCCGACGCTTTTCCTGGTATTCCTGCTCGTTGATCAGTTCCTGGTCACGCAGGCGCTTCAAGGATTTCAGGCGCTGCTCCTGCGCCGCATAGTATTGGTCGTCGCGCACGGAATTCGCCGCAGGCGCAGCGGGAGCCGCGAGCGGCGCTGCAACGGGAATCGCGGTCGGAACCGTCGCAGAAACGGCCTGCTGCACCGGCGCCGCCAGTGTCGCGGACGATCCCGCCAGCGGGATCACGATCCAGTCCGGGCGGGGCATTTGCACACCGCTTCCCGTGATCACAACCTGCGACGCCTTGCTGCGGCTGCCGAAATCGAAAGGGCGCTCCATGTGCGTGGCGCGATAGCGTACGAGGAAATCCGCATGGGCCTCGCCGAAAATCAGGTTGAGCCCTTTGCCGTCGATGAAAGCGCGGCCGCTGTTCCCCAGCTTCACGCCAAACAGGCCGCCGCCCGGCTTGGACGTCACCATGAAAATCGCTTCCTGCTGCGGACTGGCCTTGGCGAGCGCCTTGCTCAGTCCCTGGGCCAGGGTCGCAGCGGAATCATCATCGAACAAGCGCTGCGTGCCAAAACGCAGTTCGCCCAGAATTCGGCCCAGGGCCTCAGTGGAGAGTGACTGCGGCTGAAGGTTGGCGCCGCCTGTCGTGGCGACCAGATGCACCTGGTCGAATTCGCCTTCCGCCCACACCATGTTCTTCGGCTCGCAGGACGGGCACGCCACATAACGCGAGCCTTCGGCTGCATGCGCCGGAATGCCGGCCGCAAGCCCTGCTGCCAATCCCAGCGCAGCGACCAGGCCGGACATCGCCGGCAATCCCCTGTGTTTTCCCTGATTCTTCATGAAGTCTCCCTTTCAGATAGGAAGCGGCCTCGTCAACAATCTTGCAACTCCACGCCGCCATGTAGCTTGATTACATGTAGTAATGGTACAACAGCGCAGCTCTTTTTCGCTGTGGAAATGCTGTTTTTTCACTTCCAAGGAAGAAAAAGTGACATTCGAACACAGAAAATCTGGAAAAACAGGAAAATCTGTGCAAGAATTCCTTCCGTAATTTAGTAAAACTACAAATCAAAAAGACAATTTCAGTAATTTTCCTGCTTGCTTAAGGGGCGCGCTGAAACGGCTCACCGGGGAAAGAGCCGCAAATGATTATGTAGTTTGACTAGATTTACGCGTTGCTTCATGGCAGGACCAACCTGCAACGAGTCCGCAAAGGCAGCAAGACGCCTTCGGCGCAGTGGCAGCCCAGAAGGTTGCAACTCAAGGGCAAGCGCGGCGCGAAGGAAGGTGGCGGCAAACGCCAAGAGAAGTGTTCAAAGAACCCAAACAGGAGAGAAGATGACTAATCGCATGTTGAAGACCCTGCCGGCCGCCATGGCGCTGGCATTTGCCGCTTCCGCGGCGCACGCAGGCCTGCCGATCGATTTCGGCGGCTATTTCCGTTCCGGCTTCGGCACCAGCAGCGGGGGCGGCAAGGAATCCTGCTTCGGCCTGGCCGGCGCAAGCGCCAAATACCGTCTCGGCAACGAGTGCGAAACCTACGGCGAACTCGCCTTCGGCGGCGAAGCCTACAAGGGCCAGAACGGCCTGAGCGTCCGCATCAACACGATGCTGGCATTCTCGGTCAACCAGAACCAGGATTGGGAACAGTCCTCGCCGTCCTGGCGCCAGATCAATGCCGTCGCCGAGAACATCGGCACCGGCGCCTTCTCCAAGGCCAAGGCCTGGGTCGGCAAGCGCTACTATGACCGTCACGACGTTCACATCATCGACTACTTCTACTGGGCCAATACCGGCCCGGGCGCCGGCCTCGAGAACATCGACCTGGGCGGCGCAAAGCTGGCTTACGCGATCATCCGTACGTCTGACGCCAATGACAGCCGTCGCAATGCCTTCGCACACGACATTCGCTTCTCGGACATCAAGACCAACCAGGACGGTTCGCTGACGGTCGGCCTGCAGCTGAACCAGAAGCGCCTGGCCAACGGCGCTGCCGACATGGCAGGCGGCCAGCTGTTCACCCTCGAGCACACCCAGGGCAACCTGTGGGGCGGCTTCAACAAGATCGCTCTCCAGTACGGCAAGGGCAGCGGCGTGAGCACCGGCGGCATCAACTTCGGCGCAGCGAGCGACGACACCGTGACCCGTATCGTCGAGCAGATCATGGTCCAGCCGTCCGGCACCAAGTGGTCCGGCATGGGCACCTTCGTGTATGAAGATAGCAAGACGGCCGCCGGCCACTCCAAGTGGACCTCGATCGGCGCACGTCCGGTCTACCACTTCACCGAGAACTACAACCTCGCCGTCGAACTCGGCCACGACCAGGTCAAGCCGGATGGCCAGGCCACTCGCGACCTGACCAAGCTGACGATCGCTCCGCAACTGGCCGCGGGCGGCAGCTTCTGGTCGCGTCCGGTCCTGCGCGCGTACTACACCTACGCCAAGTGGAACTCCGCAGCGCAAGCCGCAGCGGCTCCGGGTTCGGCCATGTCCAATACCGGCGTGTTCGGCTCCAACACCAATGGTTCGTCGATCGGCTTCCAGGTCGAGAGCTGGTGGTAACAAGCAGTACGGCCTGCCCGTTCGCGGGCAGGCTTTCTTGCAGTTGGCAGTAACAGTAGTGGCATCTCCCGAGTAGCGTTTTTTTCATTCCCTTTGGCGCGGATACGTGGCGGCTTCCTCCTCTTGGCCGCGCAACATCCGGAGGTGGACATCCGGAACGTATCCGCGTGATTTTTTCCGCAACCACAGGGATGCCTGCACCGCAAATCGGCGTGCGCCCTGCTTTCCATTGCGCATCCAGGCCGGACGGCCTGAGCTACCGCGTCGGCGTATCGCCTTATAATCCGGCAATCTACCGGCCCACCGCGACGCAGCACCCATGAACCTCAAAGACCTCGCGAAGACACTCGGCATTTCCGAAACCACCGTCAGCCGCGCGCTGAACGGCTATCCCGAAGTCAGCGAGCGCACCCGCAAGCGCGTGCTGGAAGCTGCTCGCGCCGCCGGTTATCGACCGAACCCGATGGCGCGCAGCCTCGCGGTCGGCCGTACCAACATGGTCGGCATCATCACGCCGCTGGCGGCGAACGACCTGTTCGACCCGATGTTTGCCGATATCGTCGGCGGCATGTCCGAAGCGCTGGAAGCGCGGCAGATGGACCTGATCGTCGCGCCGGTCTCGCGCGCCAACGAATTGCGCGCCTACGAGCACATGCTGCGCGGGAGGCGCGTCGACGGCCTGATCGTCAGCCGCACCCGCATCCTCGACCAGCGCATCGCCTATCTCGCGAAGGAGGGCCTGCCCTTCGTCGCCCACGGCCGCACACAGCTCAATGCGCCGCATGCCTGGTTCGATTACGACAACGAAACCGGCATGCGCGTCGCAGTGCAACACCTGCTGTCGCTCGGTCATCAGCGCATTGCGCTGGTCAGCGCCGACCTCGACATGAACTTCGCCCGCCAGCGCCACGACAGCTTCGTCGCCACGCTGCAGAATGCCGGCCTGGCGCCGAACCCGGACTGCATGATCGACAACACGCTGGATCGCCGCGCTGCCTACCAGGCGGTCAAGCGGCTGCTGGACATCACCCCTCGGCCGTCGGCCATCGTGGTAGATAACCAGATGTCCGGCGTGGGCGCGATGCGCGCGCTGCTCGACGCCGGCATCAAGATCGGCAGCGAGATGTCGATCATCGTCTGGGGCGCAATGGAAGATTCGCTGGCCGGTTACAACGTGACCACCGTCGACCAGCCGCATCCGGACCGTGCCGGCGCGAAGATGGTGGAAATGCTGCTCGCGATCCTCGACGGCACTCCTGCGGAACAGTTGCAGGAGTTATGGCAGCCGGTGCTGTTGCCGGGTGAAACCGCGGGCAGATTCGTGCAATGAAGGACCTGTCGATTCTTTACCCGGTGTTCGCGCTGGCGGCGTGGACCGGCATCGTGTTGTCGGTCATTCCGTTCGTGCGCATCCGCGCGGCGCGGCGCAGGCAAGTGGTCGCCGATGACTTCAAGTACGGCGAATCGAAAACCGTGCCGCCGGACGTATCCATCCCCAACCGCAACTTCATGAACCTGCTGGAAGTGCCGGTGCTGTTCTATGTCGTCTGCCTGCTGGTGTTTGTTACCGGCGGCGCAACGCCGGCGGAGCTGGCACTGGCATGGCTGTATGTCGCGCTGCGCGTGCTGCACAGCGTCGTCCACCTCGGTTACAACCATGTGCTCCACCGGCTGGCCGTCTTCGCCACAAGCAACACCGCCCTGCTTGCACTATGGGTGCTGGCAGCATTAAACCTGCACGGCGGTTCCTGAATCCTCAGGCGTAGGTGTCGATCACGCTTCCCGCAGTATCCCAGGCGGAGGCACGTCGTGGCGGTGTTGCCTGCTCTGCCTGCGACGCCTCCCGTACCGGTGCGCTTCCGCGCGCATCCTCCAGCTTTGCCTTGATGCTGTGAATCTTGCCGTACAGATCATCGATCTCGTGCTTCCCTTCAGGCGTTTTTGCCGAAGTGCAATTGACGCACTCCGATAGCTGCTTCTGGTAACGCGCAAGCTGCGCGTCCAGTCCGCCCGTTGCGCCTGCAGCCTGCGCTGTCGATGTGCCGGTTGAAGCCAGTGCTGTCACCATGTCGCCTCCCGCAATTGGTTTCCGGCGCAGAGTTGCGCCGGTGACAAGAGCTTGGTCGGCCTCGCGCCGAATTCCTTACAGGCGAAGCGGCAAACCGGCCTAGGATTTTTCTTCGCGCTTGCCCAATTGCTTTTCGAACGCAACGTCGAGCTTGCTGATCTTTGCCTTTTTCTGCGGGCCGGTCTTGTTGGCGAATGCGACGAATTCCTCGAGGGTGAGATCTTCGCTGATGCGCTCGGGCGCACCGCCCGGCAGCGCGCGCAGGAGATAGAAGAAGCCGCTCGCCGTGAGGCCGAGCGAATAGCGGTGCGCCGGGTCGCGGGCGTTGAGGCGGGTGACGGCGGAACTGGCCTTGGTGGATCTCATGATGCTGCGAGTCTAGCGCGTCTCGCGCCGTCCTGCAGGTACCGGCGGATTGACCTACGATATATCGGATACCTCTTGAAGAAAGGAAATCCATGCTCCGCTTCGATTTTTCCGGCAAGCGCGTGCTCGTCACGCAGGCCGAGGATTTCATGGGCCCCGCGCTGTACGAGGTCTTCCGCGAGTCCGGCGCGGACGTCATTGCCGACGCGAGCGCGCTCGCCGACCCGGCCGAACCTGCTGCGATCGTGCAGGCGGCGGGCCGGATAGACATCCTTGTCGCCAATCTCGGCGTGCCTGCGCCGACGACGCCAGCGGCGGACGTGACCGAGGAAGAGTGGCGCGGCGTATTCAGCCATATGGTCGACCCGCTGCCGCGCCTGGTGCGCGCGGTTTTGCCGCAAATGATCGCACGGCGCAGCGGCAAGATCGTGCTCATGGGCAGCGCTTCTGCGTTGCGCGGCATGAAACGCACATCGAGCTATGCCGCCGCGCGCGGTGCGCAGCTTGCCTATATCCAGGCGGTCGGCGTGGAAGTCGCGCCGCACAACGTGCAGGTCAATGCCGTCGCGCAGAATTTCGTCGACAACCCGACCTATTTCCCGCCGCAGGTACAGGCGCTGCCATCGTTCCAGGAAAGGCTGAAGCGCGAAGTACCGCTCGGCAGACTGGTCGCGGCGAAGGAGGATGCCATGTTCGCCGCCTACCTGTGCAGCGACGCGGCGGATTGCTTCGTCGGGCAGACCTTTCCGGTATGCGGCGGATGGGTGATGCGCTGACAAGGCATTTGTCGGTGGCCTAGACCATCGCCTCGAACGTGAACAACTGCACGAAGCGCGCATCCTCGCGCGACGTGCCGAACACGTCGCTGATGGAATGGAAGAAGTGGCTGCGATAGAACACCAGACGGTTGTAGCGCATCGGCACTTCGAGGATCAGGTCCCATGCCTCGCGCCGCGTCTTCAGCTCATTGAAACCGATTTCCTCGGTGTTCGGCAGCCACTGGCGGCGGAAGGCGCGGTAGTCGTCGTAGCCCTTCTGCTGCAAGGCTTCGCGTGCCGGACGGCGGTCCCAGCCCGTCGGTCGGTGGCGCCAGAAACTGGTGCCGCCCTGGCATTGCTGCGGGAAATTGAGGTAGAGCACCGCGGCGAACTGCTGGATGTTGTTGCCGTGCTCGTTATCGACGTGAATGTCGCTGCGCGCGGTGGAGTCGGCGAAGCTCAGGCGATAACAACCGTTGTCCGGTGAATTGAACTTGATCGGCATGCCGAGCGTGTCGGCAATGCGGTCCATGATGTCCTGGCAGCCGGTGCCCGCCGTCTGGATGCCGGGATAATTCTGGCCCTTGTAGTTGCGCTCGCGGAACGGCAGGGACAGCGCTGCGGCGCGGTAAGCATCCGGGTCGGGCAGGAAGTCGTCGATGATGTGCATGCCGGCGTCGCGCACGAACCCGGAGAGTGCGGCGGCGTTCGCGTTCTTGCCGAGCGTGGCGGGGTCGATGATGGTGCCGCATGAACCCATCCAGGTGCCGGGCTTCGCCTCGCCGACGGATGCCTCCTCGGCCAGCGGCGGATGCAAGGCAACGCCGGCAGCCAGGTATTCCCGCGCCTGCGCGATGCGGTTGGCATCGTAATGCAGGCGGGCGAGCTTTTTCAGGGTCTCCCAGCGGCCGGGCTGCAATGCATGCGCGCGCTCGAAAGCAGCGACGGCCTCGTCGATGCGGCCGACCTCCTCCAGCAATTCGCCGCAGGCCAGCTGGCTCCCATGGTCGGTGGGATCAAGCGCGGCGGCCTGCTGCAATTGCTCCAGCGCGGCACTCTTGTCGACATCGCGCAGCGCGCTGCCAAGGTTGAAGCGGAATTGCGGATTGGCCGGGGCAGCCTGCACCGATTGCTTCACCCAGTGCAGACCGAGCATCTGCTGGCCCGATTGCAGCAATGCCAGCCCGAGATAATGTTGCGCATCGGCCATGCCGGGCGAACGGCGCAGTGCGTCGTTGTAGGCGTTGATCGCGTCCACCAGCCGCCCTGCGCGATGCGCCTGCAAACCGGCTTCCAGGGCGCTCGCGCCTTCCATTAGCGGGGGACGAGGTGCTGTGCCTGCCTGCTGCGCCTGCATGGCGAGCCTTCTCTTTTTCTCTCCCATGGGACTGAACTCCTGCCTGAGCGAATGGTTGAACTGCGTGGCTGGTACTGCACGATTGGCAGCATACGAACCAGACTGAAACCTGATTGAAAAGCGCCGCGGCGATCGCGGGCGGCTACTATACCAAACGCCTTCGGCGCCTGCAGTGCGCGGGCCGCCGGAATTTATGCCGCCGCTCCGGGTCGAAATTGCACCCCTACCTGAGAATGGAGTTTTCCCATGAAGAACAGCGATATGCGCATGCGGACACCTCCACGGCACAAGGAACTGCACCGCGCAGCGGCGGCAGTGATCGCCCTGCTGCTGCTCCTGATACCGGTCGTATCCGGCGCACTTGGCCAGTGATTGCCTGCACGGTAATTGTCCGCGCAACAATTGAACGCAATGATTGAATTTCCCCGCGGCCGGCACGCATTGACAGGCGCCCCCGCCTGGCCCATGCTGTTGCTCCCGCCACGTTTCCATGGAGGCATCAAATGACGACTGATGAGCGGCTGGTCGATGCCGAGATCAGGATCGCGCGGCAGGAAGACCTGATCGACGTGCTGAACAAGACCGTGTACGAACAGCAAAAAAAGATCGATGAACTCGAAGCGCTGTGCACCGCGCTGGCACGGCATGTGAAGGATTTGCGCGACGCCGCTTCCGATGTGGCAAGCGATGCGTTCGCGCTCGAAAAACCGCCCCATTATTGATGAACGATAAAGACACACAACAGGAGTTGCTGCGCGCGAAGATCAATGGCGAGACGGCTCGCATGCGCTGGGAGGAACTGGAGCGCTTCTTCGCGTCCGGTGCCGTGATCGCCGTCGCTCCGATGCTCGACCTGGTCGAGGTCGCGCTGCGCATCGCCAACGACGACAAGGATGCCGTCGCGCGCTGGATGAACGAAGGCAACGTGGGCCGCGCCACCGATGCGCAGGCAGCGGCCTGGCACGAAGAGAACACGGAGCTGTGGGCAGTGGTGGTCAAGCCCTGGGTCCTGGTGCAACACAAGTAAGATGGCGCAGAAACCCGGCACTCCCAATCCCGGCAGCAAAGCCCGGTCCGGACCGGCGGCGCAATCTGCCAAGCCGCAGGCGCGCGCGCGTTCGGAGCGTTCGGAGCGTTCGATATGGCGCACCGTCTTCATCGCGGCCACGGTTCTGCTGGTCGGCTTTGCTGCCGCATGGGTTTACCTGCAACGCCTCGACAAGCTGAAGAAGCAGACCGCGTATTCGAAGCCGATCGAAGTTGCCGCCGCCGTCAGGAACCAGACGATGCGGCTAACCTTCGCGGTGCGCGTCACCGGCGCAGATGCGGAATGGATCAACCGCAACGGCACGGCCATCGAAGCGGTCATGAAGGAAGCGATGACCACGGCGCAGCCGCAGGCGCTCACCAAACCGGACGTCATGCGGCAGTTCGAGGAGCGCGTGCGCGCCGCCGCCAATGCAAAGCTCGATACCGACAAGGTCAAGGAAGTGGTGATTACCGATTACCTGTACACCACGCTGGATTGACGCACGGCATCGACCGATGCAATTGTGTGCGTGTAGTTGGGTACACACCCTGTCCGCGTTATAGTCCCTGCATTCGCGTTCCATTCGCGTTCACAGGGGACTTCCATGGCTTCCAAGGCTTCCACCATCCGCTGGGGCATCCTCGGCACCGGCAAGATCGCGCGCGCTTTCGCCTCCGCGCTGCGCCTGCTGCCCGATGCGCAACTCGTTGCCGTCGGCTCGCGCAGTGCCGAGTCGGCCGGCTCCTTCGCCGACCTGTACGAAGTGCCGCATCGGCACGACACCTATGAATCGCTGGCACGCGACCCGGACATCGACATCGTCTATATCGCCTCGCCGCACAGCCACCATGCGCAGCACGCGCTGCTGTGCCTCGACGCCGGCAAGGCGGTGCTGTGCGAAAAGGCGTTCACGCTCAATGCGCGCGAGGCGCAAACGGTGATCGACGCCGCGCGTTCGCGGAATCTGTTCCTGATGGAAGCGATGTGGACGCGCTTCATTCCGGCCGTCGCCGAAGCGCGGCAGCTGGTCGCGGCGGGCGCGATCGGCAAACCGATGATGCTGCAGGCCGACCTCGGCGTGCGCTTCGAAGTCGACGCATCGCATCGCCTGGTGAACCCGCAGCTTGGTGGCGGCGCGCTGCTTGACCTCGGCATTTATCCGATATCGCTCGCGGCCCACTTCATGGGCGCCATTACGAATGCAGCGGCGGCCGGCGGCATCGGCGCCACCCAGGTCGACGACAATGTGGCGATCAGCCTCACCCACGCAGAGGGCGGCGTCTCGACCGCGCTGTGCGGCTTCCACGCGCACTCGCCGCGCGAGGCGCTGATCGTCGGCACCGAGGGACAGGTGCGGTTGCACGGCCCGTTCTACAAGACGACCGGCTTCACCATCAAGCCGCGCGACGGCGAACCTTACAACGTGGAGCGGCCGTATGAAGGCAACGGCTACCAGTTCGAAGCGGCGCATGCGATGCAATGCCTGCGCGACGGCCTGACCGAAAGCCCGGTCATGCCGCTCGACGAAACGCTGGCAATCATGCGCGTGATGGATCGCGTGCGCGAGCAGATCGGCATGCGCTACGCTTGCGACTGACGGAACGGCAGCCGGTTGTGGATGGCGGTGGCGGCAATGGCGGCATGTCCCATCGCCACCGCGATCTGGTTCAAGCCTTCCACCACGTCGCCTGCTGCATACAGGCCATCGACGGTGGTCTGCTGGTGGCGGTC
>DASVLM010000546.1:0-7708 GCA_036384875.1 Noviherbaspirillum sp. | reverse complement strand
TGCGCATGCGTCCGGAAATCGATTTCGAAACCATCAATCCGGAATACGACGAGCGCTATCGCGAATACTGGCAGGAATACCTGTCGATGACGAACCGCAAGGGTGTCACCGAGCAGTACGCCAAGCTGGAAATGCGCCGCCGCCACACGCTGATCGGCGCGATGATGATCCACAAGGGCAATGCCGACGGCATGATCTGCGGCACCTTCGGCACTACCGCACTGCATTTGCATTACATCGACCAGGTACTGGGCAAGCGCGAGGGGGTGAACGTCTATGCCGCGATGAATGCGCTGATCCTGCCGGAACGGCAGATCGTCATGGTCGATACGCACGTCAATGAAAATCCGACGGCCGAGCAGATCGCCGAGATCACCATCATGGCTGCGGAAGAAATGCGCCGCTTCGGCGTCGAGCCGCGCGCGGCACTGCTGTCGCATTCCAACTTCGGTTCGAGCAACAGTGAGTCGGCGAAAAAGATGCGCGCTGCGCTGGAAATCATCAAGAGCCGCCATCCGGATTTCGAAGTCGATGGCGAAATGCACGGCGATACGGCGCTCGATCCGGCGTTGCGCAACTCGCTGATGCCGGAGTCACCGCTCAAAGCTGATGCCAACCTGCTGGTGCTGCCCAACATCGATGCTGCCAATATCTCGTACAACCTGCTCAAGACCGCGGCGGGCAACGGCATTGCGGTCGGTCCGATCCTGCTGGGTTGCAAGCGCCCGGTGCATATCCTCACGCCTTCAGCCACGGTGCGCCGCATCGTCAACATGACGGCACTGTGCGTAATGGATGCAGTAGCGGAACGCTGATCCTGGCGATACCCACACGGGAAGCCGCCCTCCGGGGCGGTTTTCTTTTATGTGCGGAATTCAGTTCTCGCTGCCGGGCCGTTTCACAGGGACGCGGCCCGTCTGCACCAGCGGCGCGGCGCGGTCGCAATGACCGGGCTGGTCGTCGAAGAAGATATGCGGCTTGAATGCGGCAAGCACATCCGACTTCGCGACGCCGCCCATGAAGAAGGTCTCGTCGATTGCCACATCCCATGCACGCAGCGTGCGGATCACACGTTCGTGCGCCGGCGATGAACGCGCGGTGACGAGCGCGGTGCGAATCGGCGCAGAATGGCCATCGGGAGCCTTGCAGTTGTTCTGGATGTAGGAGAGCGCTTTGAGCAAGCGAGCGAAAGGTCCTTCCGGCAGAGGCTTGCGTGCATTCTCGCGCTCGTGGCGTTCGAAGGCTTCTATGCCTTGGGCTTGGAAAATGCGTTCCGATTCGTCGGAGAAAATGACTGCATCGCCGTCAAAAGCAATGCGAATCTGGTCGAGTTCCTCCAGTGCATTCTCCGGCTTCTGGTAGAGCAGGGCGGCGGCCACGCCGGAATCGATGGAGGCTTGCACATCATCCTCGTGCAGCGAGAGGAAGAGGCTGACATTGAATGCCTTCAGGTAAGGCGCCAGCGAAGCGCCGCCCGACAGCACTGCGCGCGTGATGTCCAGCTTGTAATGCTCGATGGAATTGAAGATGCGCATCGAGGTTTCCGACGAATTGCGCGACATGATCACCACTTCGACAAAGCGCCGGTTATGCGCCAGCACATTCAGCCTGAGCAATGCGCGCACCAACGCAAAGCCCGAACCGAGCTTGAGTATCTGGTTCTCGTTCTCGATCTGGTGGCGGCGATAGGCTTCCAGTCCTTGAGTACGGAAGATCGCTTCCTCCGCTTCAAGGTCGAACAGGGCGCGGGACGATATGCCGACGACAAGAAGGTTATCGAGGGAAACGGGCATGGAAGAAGTTCCAGGTATCGATTGGGGCTGACGGCCGGCTGTGACTGCAATCAATCCGAAGCGTGTTGGCGCGGACTATCATCGCATTTGCCTCACTCGGACATTATTCCATCCTATAGTGAGAGAAGGGTCGATTGCATTATAAACAGACGGACCGGATGCAAGAACCGATGCCGGAAATGAAAAACGCACCGCTAAGGGTGCGTAATCACTTGGTGCCGAGAGCCGGAATCGAACCGGCACGCTGTCTCCAGCGCGGGATTTTGAGTCCCGTGCGTCTACCTATTCCGCCATCTCGGCGACACAAACCAGCATTATGGCGGATTTGGGACGATCCGGCAACAGACCTCCAGCAGTTTGCGTTGTCATACCGGAATCGATAGGCGTATCATCGCCTACTTTAGTCAATTACAGCGTTAGCGCGCATAACGATGAAGCCCGCCAAGATCCGCGAAATCGTCCTCGGCAAAGCACTTGACCCACTGAAATCGGAAACGCGCCACTCCCTTGCTCTTGTTGCCTTCCTTGCCTGGGTCGGTCTGGGCGCCGACGGTCTTTCATCCTCTGCATACGGTCCGGAAGAAACCTTCCGCGCCCTCGGCGGGCATACCCATCTCGGTTTGTACATGGCGCTCGCGACCGCGATCACGGTGTTCATCATTGCGTTGGCATACAACCAGGTGATCGAGCTGTTCCCCACCGGCGGCGGTGGATACCGCGTGGCGAGCATTCTTGTCGGCCCTTACATGGGCCTGGTAGCGGGCTGTGCGCTGATTCTCGACTACATGCTGACGATCGCGATTTCGGTTGCGGCGGGCGTCGAGGCCGTCGCGTCGCTGCTGCCGCTCGGATTCCAACCGTACAAGCTTTCAGCGGAAGCGCTCGTGATAGGGGTGTTGATCATCCTCAACCTGCGCGGCTTGAAGGAAGCCATCAAGGTGCTGCTGCCTATTTTCCTCGGCTTCGTCGCAACGCATTTCGTGCTGATCATATACGGCATCTTCACTCACGCGGCCTACCTGCCCCAGCTCGTACCCGACACGCTCCAAGCGACGACTTCTCTCGCCGGCGACATCGGCTGGGTGGGCGTTGCCGGAATGCTGCTCCTTGCGTACTCCCAGGGCGGCGGTACTTATACCGGTCTGGAAGCCGTGTCGAACAACGTCAACATCCTTGCCGAACCGCGCGTGCACACCGGGAAGGTCACCATGTTTTACATGGCGCTCTCGCTGGCATTCACCGCCGGCGGCATCATCCTGCTATACCTGCTGTGGGACGCGAGGCCGGTGGAGGGGCAGACGCTGAATGCTTCGACCTTCAAGGCCATTATTGAAAGCCTAGGCTTGAGCAAATGGACGAGCCAGTCCATGTTGCTGGTCACATTGTTTTTCGAGGCAGGCCTGCTGTTTGTTGCGGCCAATACCGGTTTCCTTGGCGGCCCGGCCGTGCTGGCGAACATGGCAGCGGATTCCTGGGTGCCGCACAAGTTCCGCTATCTCTCTACTCGCCTTGTAACGCAGAACGGCATCCTGGTGCTCGGTGTCGCGGCGCTGGCCATCCTGTTCTGGACTCGCGGCAGCGTGACATTGCTCGTGGTGCTGTATTCGGTGTCGGTATTCCTGACCTTCGCAATTTCCCTGTTCGGCCTGTGCCGCTACTGGTGGCAGCATCGCAAGGAACTCGAGCACTGGATGCGCCGTTTTGTACTGTCGCTGATTGGCTTCGTGATCTGCGCGAGCATCTTGCTGGTATTGCTGGTCGAGAAATTCGCTGAGGGCGGTTGGGCCGCCGCACTGATCATCGGCGGTATTGCAGGTTTGTGCATCTACATCCGCAACCATTACCGCGATACCAAGGATGCCATCCAGGCGGTCGACCAGGTATTCGCCAATCAGCCTTTCGGTCCGCATGTCGGCCCGGTCGAACCGAATCCCGATGACCAGACTGCAGTCTTCATTGTCGGTTCATCGCGTGGTGGCGGCTTGCATGCCTTGCTTTGGGTGCAGCGCATGTTCCCTGGGCACTTCAAGAACTTCATCTTCGTCAATGCGCGTACGGTGGACACGCATGCCTATGGCGGCGAGGGTGCTGTGGAACAGATGCGTGCGGAGGCGAGCGCGACCCTGAAGTTCTTCGTCGATTTCTGCCACAGCCACGGCATGGCGTCCGCAGCCTACCTCGGTTTCGGCACCGACGTGGTGGATGAAGTGACCAAGCTGTGCGAAGACATCGCGCAGGAATATCCGAACGCAATCTTCTTCACCTCGAAGCTGATCTTCGAGCATGACAACTGGTTCACCCGCCTGCTGCACAACCAGGCGGCATTGGCGATCCAGCGCAGGCTGCATTTCGAGAGCCTGCAGATGGTTATTCTGCCGATGAAGGTGTAACCCGGTTCTGTGCATTGCGTTGCACGATTCGCAGGTACCACAGTAATCCTGCGGCAACGACAGCAAGGCTGCTGCTGTTGCCCATCCAGAATCCCGCCGCACCATGGAATATCGCCGGACTTGTTCCCAGCGGATCGAGTCCGAGCAGGTAGCCGCCACCCAAGCCCACTCCCCACAGAGCGACCGCATACATGACGGTCGGCACCACTGCCACCTTGTACGCGCGCAAGACGAACGCAGTGGTCACCTGCACCGAATCGAACAACTGGTAGAAAGCGATGAACACGAAGAGAGGCAGAGCCGCACCGGCGATTGAAGGATCGGGTGTGTATGCGCGTACGATGATTTCCCGCAACAGCCATACCAGGCAGCCTGTGGAAACGGAAAGAATCGCGGCAAGGCGTATGCCTGCATAGCCCACGCGCCTCGCGCGCTCGATGTCGTGCGCACCGATTGCCTGCGCAACCAGTGTGCCGGTGGCGCTGGCAATCGCGAGCGGCAGCATGTACAGCACGGTGGCGAAATTGGCGACGATCTGGTGTCCGGCAATCGCGATGTCGCCGAATCGCGCGATGAACAATGCCATGAACGTGAAGGCGGTCACTTCGATCAAATAGCTCAGGCCCATTGGCACGCCGAGGCGCAGCAATTCCTTCAATGCAGCCCATCTCGGCTTGATGAATCCGGTATGGAAGATGCCATAGGCTTGATAGGAAGGATTGGTACGCAGGATGAACAAGCCGATCAGGAAATTCGTCCAAGCGATGATGGTGGTCGCGATGGCGCAGCCCGGGCCGCCCATTGCCGGCACGCCGAATCCGCCGAACACGAATAGTGCGCTGAGCGGGAATTTCAGCGCAAGTCCGCCGATTTGCAGCACCATGACCATTTTCGGCCGCCCAAGCGCAGTATTGAGGCCGGTATAAATGCGAAAACCCATCGTTGCTGGCAAAGCGAGAACGAGAATGCGCAGGTACAGCGTCGCCTTTGCCTGCAACTCCGGCGAGGCATGGGCCAGCCCCAGCAGCGGCTGCGGAAAGAGCAGCAGCACGGTGCCGATAAAGGTAAGGAAACCGGCAAGCCACCAGCCTTGCTTGACTTCGGTGCCGATGTCGGAAAACCGCTGCGCCCCGAACAGCTGGCCGACTACCGGCGACAGCGATGCCAGTACACCGGAAAGTCCGACGAAGATGCTGACGTAGATGGACGCGCCGAGCGCAAGCGCGGCGAGGTCTGTCGCGGAATAGCGCGAGGTCAGCGCGGTATCGATGACGCCGTTGGCAATGACCGCCAGCTGGCCGACCAGGATGGGCCAGGCGAGCGAAGCAATATGGCGAGTAGGGCTACGGGACAATCTCAGTCGACGCGCTGGTAAAGGCGGTAACGTTCGTCACGATCGGAAGGACGGCGGCCTTCCCACAAGAGTTCCCAGTGCGTATTGCCGCGTTGGATGACCTGGGCATCGGCCTTGCTGCGGTTGTCGTCCTGCAGCAGCAAGTAGTCGCAGCGCGTATCGTCGAAGCGCGCAAACGGCACCTGGCCGAAATAGGCAAAGGAGGCGCGTTGCGAAGGGCCGACGTTGGAGTCGACGCATCCTTTCATGCCCGGAATGTGCAGGGCGATCTGTTGCGCTACGCCGGCATAGCTCTTGTAGTAATTGATCCATGGCAGCCACAAGGTCATCATCAGCGTCCAGCACAGGATGACGCCGCCGGACGACAGCACTACCGCACGCCACAGCACGGACGGACGGCGCGAGATGCGCCATTGCACGAGCGTAAACCAGCTTACTGTCGCAACGAACGCGATGAGAAAGGCGATCAGGTTGAATTCCGGCTTGAAGCCCGGTGCCAGTTTGAAGGCATTGCGTGCCAGCCATGCCGGCCAGCCGGTCTGCTTCGCGATCCAGCCCAGCCAGATGAAGCCTGCGCAGAATGTCAGCGTCATTACCGAGAACCAGTCCACCGCATTGATGGCGCCGCGTTTCATGGTCGGCAGGCCGAAGGCGGCGAGGATGGCCAGTGGCGGCAGCAGCGGCATCAGGATGCCCGGTTCGGAACGGGGTGTAAGCATCGTCAGCAACATGGCCGCCAGGAAAAATGCCAATGGCAGAATAATGTGCAGGGCCTTGTACTGCCGGCGCCAGGCATAAACCGCCCATCCCGCAAACGGCCATGCCGGCCATGCGAACCAAATGCCATTCCTGATGAAATACTTCAAGGTTTCCCAGCCGGGCATGTCGAGCTGCCGGTAATTCCACAGCATCCATGCGTCGAACGGCGAACTGTTGAAGGGCCGCACAAATTTGCAGACGAGGATCCAGCTTGCGCCGATCAGTACGGCCACAGGCATTGTGACGAACATCAGCCGGGTGACGAGGGTCCGTACGCGCAACGATGCAAGGGTCAACAGGCTGAGCCAGATCGCCAGCGGAACGACCCATCCGCGGGTCAGGATGAGCAGGCCGAACATCAAGCCCAGCAATCCGGCCGCCCGGAACGATAATGATTCGAAAAGCCGTGCGGCGGCATACATCGACGCTGCGACCAGCGATGCTTGCAAAGCTTCCGCGCTCGTACTGTGGCTTTGCAGCAGCAGGCCGAGGCAGCCGAGATAGATCAACAGTGCGCCGTCGGCCAGTGTGCGGCCGTAATCCTTGGGCTCCGGTTGTCCGCCGAACGCAAGCTTCAGGGGTTGCGCTTCCGGGCGCCGGCCAAGCAGGTAGGTGGTGTACCAGACGGCAAGGCAACCGAGCAGGAAAAAGACAATGGTCGCAATGCGTGCAGCCAAGGCATCACCGAAGATGCCACCGAACAGTTCGATGCAGGCCGCGCCGGCCCAGTAGGCGAGCGGACCCTTGTCGGCCATGGGCATGCCGGCGATATGCGGCCACAGCCAATCCTGCAGGCTGCCGTGCGCCATCGTCCACATGATGCCGAAACCGGCCGCGTCGTCGCCTACTTTCCATGGGTCGCGCCGGATCAGGCCCGGCAGGATGTAGAGCATGCACAGCGACAGCAGGAGCCAGCGGGGCAGCGCGTTGGTGGCGGCGGCGGGCAGGCGGACGGGCTTCATCTCGGAGGGGAAAGGTTGTTCTTATTGGATGGCGAGGTGGGCGTTATTGTGCCGCAAAAGGACCGGCTGCGCCCTCGGGATTTTGAAAAAATGCCGGCAATAAAAAAGGCAGCCGCAGCTGCCTTTTCATAGAGCAACGGCGTATCAGCCTGCTGCTGCGGTCTTGGAACCGACCTTGCCAAACTTCTGGCGGAACTTTTCCACGCGACCGGCGGTGTCGACGATCTTGTGCTTGCCAGTGTAGAACGGGTGCGATTCAGCCGTCACTTCCAGCTTGACCAGCGGATATTCCTTGCCGTCGAGGGTGATGGTTTCGCGGGTCTGGATGGTGGAACGGGTGATGAATTTGAAGTCGTTGGACATGTCCTGGAACACGACTTCGCGGTAATCGGGGTGAATGCCTTCTTTCATGATTTTCCTCAGGTTGGTTCGGTAGCCAATCGGCACTTC
>DASVLM010000545.1:0-21256 GCA_036384875.1 Noviherbaspirillum sp. | reverse complement strand
GTGCTGCTCGGCGATTCGATGGGAGAGATGTTTGCCTACTATGCTGCATGCGACGCGGCTTTCATCGGCGGCAGCCTGTTGCCGCTGGGCGGGCAGAACCTGATCGAGGCCTGCGCGGTAGGCAAGCCCGTGCTGATCGGGCCGCACACTTTCAACTTCAGTGCGGTAAGCGATGACGCAGTAGCAGCAGATGCGGCCTTGCGTGTGGACGATGCGCATTCGATGCTGGCAGCCGCAGCACGCTTGCTGCGCGATGCGCCGGAGCGGCATCGCATGGGCGCTGCCGCAACAGCCTTTGCACAGCAGCATCGCGGTGCGACAGCGCGCACCATGAAGCTGCTGCAACCTTTGATCCGCTGACTTACTTCGCCGCTGCCTCTTTCAGGCCGCCGCCCAGCGCGCGATACAGGTCGATCGCATTCGTCAGCCGCAACTGCCTTGCTTGTATCAGCGACTGCTGCGCGGAGAACAAATCGCGTTGCGCATCGAGCAAATCGAGCGAACTCGCCACGCCATTCTTGTAGCGCAAGTCTGCCAGCCGCAGGCGGTCGGCCTGCGCTTCCTGCACCGCGCGCTGCGCATCGATCTGCTCGTCCAGCGTCGCCCGTGCCGCCAGCGCATCCGCCACCTCGCGGAAAGCGACCTGGATCGATTTCTCGTAATCCGCTACGGCAATGTTCTTGCGCACTTCCGCCAGGCTCAGGTTGGCGCTGTTGCGGCCCGCGTCGAAGATCGGCAGCACGAGTTGCGGCGAGAAGCTCCAGGCGCGCGAACCCGAGTCGAACAGGCCGGATAGCTCATTGCTCGCCGTGCCGACGCTGCCGGTAAGCGAAATGCGCGGGAAGAACGCAGCCCGCGCCGCACCGATGTTGGCGTTGGCCGATTTCAGCCGCTGCTCGGCGGCGCGGATGTCGGGACGTCGGGCCAGCAGGTCGGACGGCAGGCCGGCCGGGATATCGGTCACGATCTTCTGTTCATCCAGGCTGCGTTCCGTAGTGACGGGTTCCAGCGGCTTGCCGACGAGCAGGGTGAGGGCATTGATGGCCTGCGCTCGCTGGCGTGCAAGCGACACCATCGACGCGCGCGCCGTCTGCGCCAGGATTTCGTTCTGCCGCAGGTCGAGCGCGGAAGTGGCGCCGACATCGAAGCGCTGCTTGGCGAGCTTGTAATAGGACTCGCGGCTTTCGAAGGTCTTGCGTGCCAATTCGTATTGTTCGGCGAGCGAGCGTTCGTTGAGATACGCCTTGGCGACTTCCGCCACCAGCGAGATGCGTGCGGCGCGTGCCGCTTCCTCGGTGGCGAGGTATTGCGCCAGCGCGGCGTCATTCAAGCTGCGAACGCGGCCAAAGAAATCCAGTTCGAAGGAAGCGAGGCTCAAGCCTACCTGGTAGCTGCTGCTGACGGCGGGATTGCCTGTCAGCGTCAGGCTGCCCGGCGTGCGTGCGCGCGAGCCGGTCGCAGTGCCGTTGAAGTTCGGCAGCAGGTCGGCCGACTGCACGTTGTACTGCGCACGCGCTTCCTCGATGCGCAGTGCGGCCATGCGCAGGTCGCGGTTGTTCTCGATGGCAGTGGCAATCAGGTTCTGCAGCCGCGGATCGGGGAAGAAGTCGCGCCAGCCGATCGCCGATGCATCGCCGGCCTTTTCGCTTGCCTGCGTCGGATAAGCGTTCGCTACCGGCGCGTCAGGGCGCTGGTAGGTCGGGGCCAGGGAGCACCCGCTGATGACACCGGCGGCCAGCAGGCTGAGTGTGAGTCGCTTAATCATGCTTGCCACCTTCGGTTGCTTCGACTTCTCCGAGATGCGAATGCTCTGCATAAAATCTTCTTTGTCGTTCACTGCCCTTGAAAAAGCTGCGCACCACCACGAAGAACACCGGCACGAGGAACACTGCCAGCACCGTCGCGGTAATCATGCCGCCCATCACGCCGGTACCGATCGCACGCTGGCTGGCTGAACCCGCGCCGCTGGCGATCACCAGCGGCAATACACCGAGGATGAAGGCGAGCGAGGTCATCAGGATGGGGCGAAATCGCAGGTGCACCGCTTCCAGCGTGGCGTCGATGACGCTCCTGCCTTGCGCCTGCAGGTCTTTCGCGAATTCCACGATCAGGATCGCGTTCTTTGCCGAGAGACCGATGATGGCGATCAGGCCGACCTTGAAGTACACGTCGTTCGGCATGCCGCGCAGGGTGGCGCCAAGCAACGCGCCGATGATACCGAGTGGCACCACCAGCATCACGGCGAACGGGATCGAGGTGCTTTCATATAACGCTGCCAGCACCAGGAATACCGCGATCAGCGACAGCGCGAACAGCGCCGGCGCCTGCGAGCCGGAAGTCTTTTCTTCGGCGGAGCCGGCGGTCCATTCATAGCCAAAACCTTGCGGCAGTTGCGCTGCCAGCTTTTCCATTTCTGCCATCGCTTCGCCGGTGCTGCGGCCGGGAGCCGCCTCGCCGGAAATACGCATGGCCGGATAACCGTTGTAGCGGATCAGCTGCACCGGGCCGGTAGTCCAGTGAGAGGAAGCGAAGGCCGAGAACGGCACCATGTTGCCCTGCGTGTTGCGCACATGCAGTTGCAGCAGGTCTTCAGGTTGCAGGCGCTGCGGCGCATCGGCCTGCAGGATCACGCGCTGCTGGCGGCCGGCATTCGGGAAGTCGTTCAGGTAGCTGGAGCCGATCGCATTCGACAGCACGCTGTTGATGTCGGCAAACGACACGCCCAGCGCATTGGCCTTGTCGCGGTCGATATCGAGCTGCAACTGCGGCGTATCTTCCAGGCCTTCCGGACGTACGCCTTTCAACACAGCACTCTTGGCCGCCATGCCGAGCAACTGGTTGCGCGCGGCGAGCAAGGCGTCGTGGCCGAGGCCGGCGCGATCCTGCAGGCGGAAGGTGAAGCCGGTGGCATTGCCCAGTTCGCGGATCGGCGGCGGATTGACCGGGAAGATGATTGCATCCTTGATCTGCGACAGCGCGCCGAAAGCCCGCCCCGCGATTTCCGGAGCCGACTCGCCCTTGCCGCGCTCGCTCCAATCCTTCAGCGGGGTAAACACCAGGCCGGCATTCTGGCCGCTGCCGGAGAAGCTGAAGCCGCGCACGGCAACAGTACGCGCAATGCTCGGCTGCTTCAGGTAATAGTCTTCGACCTGCTTGATCACTTCCAGCGTCCGGTTGGCACTCGCGCCCGGCGGCAGCTGCACGTTGGTAATGAGGTAACCCTGATCTTCTGCTGGCAGGAAGGATGTGGGCAGGCGGTAATACAGCAAGGCAACGCAGGCAATGATCAAGCCGTAGACGATCATGTAGCGACCGGCCTTGGTCAGGATGCGCGCGACGACGCCCTGGTAGCTCGTCGCGGTGCTGTGGAAGCCGCGATTGAACCAGCCGAAGAAACCTTTCTTCTCGTGATGATGGCCGGCCTCGACCGGTTTCAGGATGGTGGCGCACAGCGCCGGCGTCAGGGACAGCGCCATCAATGCCGAGAACAGCATCGACGACACCATCGACAGCGAGAACTGGCGATAGATCGCACCCACCGCGCCGCCGAAGAAGGCCATCGGAATGAACACCGCCACCAGCACCAGCGTGATGCCGACGATGGCGCCGGTGATCTGGCCCATTGCCTTGCGTGTCGCTTCGCGCGGGGACAGTCCTTCCTCGCTCATGATGCGTTCGACGTTTTCCACCACCACGATCGCGTCGTCCACCAGGATGCCGATCGCCAGCACCATGCCGAACATGGTCAGTACGTTGATCGAGAAACCGAAGGCGAGCATGGAGGCGAAGGTGCCCATCAGCGCCACCGGCACGACGATGGTCGGGATCAGGGTGTAGCGGATGTTCTGCAGGAACAGATACATCACGAGGAACACCAGCACCACTGCTTCCAGCAGGGTCTTGACCACTTCCTCGATGGAAATCTGCACGAACAGCGAGGTGTCGTAGGGAATGTCGTACTTCACGCCGGCGGGGAAGTATTTCGACAGCTCGTCCATCTTCGCGCGCACCGCCTTCGCGGTTTCCAGCGCGTTTGCGGTCGGCGAGAGCAACACGCCGACGGCGGAGGTCGGCTTGCCGTTCAGGCGTGCCGCAGTGGAATAGTTCTGGCCGCCGATCTCGATGCGAGCCACGTCACGCAGGCGCACCGTCGCGCCGTTGGGCGTGGCGCGCAGCACGATATTGCCGAATTCTTCCGGCGTGGAAAGCTGGCCGTTGACGACGATGGGTGCGGAAATCTGCGTCGTGTCCGAACTCGGCAGGTCGCCCAGCGTACCGGAGGCAACTTGCGCATTCTGGTTCTTGATGGCAGTGGCAACGTCCGCCGGCGTCAGTTTGAAGCCGACCAGCTTGGCGGAATCGATCCAGATGCGCATCGCGCGCTCGGTGCCGAACAGCGTGGCATTGCCGACGCCGGGCACGCGCTTGATTTCGTTGAGCACGTTGCGCGAGAGATAATCGCCCAGCGCCACCGGGTCGAGCCGGCCGTCGGTCGACGACAGCGTGGTGAACAGCAGGAAGTTGCTGCGCGCCTTGCTCACCTGCACGCCTTGCTGGATCACCGCCTGCGGCAGGCGTGATTCGACGCGCTTCAGGCGGTTCTGCACGTCCACTGCCGCGAGGTCGGGGTTGGTGGCAGGGGAAAACGTGACGGTGATCTGCGCCTGGCCGTTGGCTTCGCTTTGCGATTCCATGTATTGCAGGCCGTCGGCGCCGTTCATTTCCTGCTCGATGATGCTGGTGACGCTTTCATCGAGGGTCTTGGCGGAGGCACCCGGATACACTGCCGTCACGACGATGGAAGGCGGCGCGATGGTCGGATATTGCGCAACCGGCAGGCGTGTGATCGAGATCGCACCCGCCAGCAGGATGAAGAGGGCGACGACCCAGGCGAATACCGGGCGGTCGATGAAGAACTTTGCCATGTGGCGGTTTCCTTACGAATTCTTGGCGGATGCAGAAGCGGAGGAAGCGGCGGGTGCGGAGCTGGCCGGGGCGGCATTCGGGGCGGCATTGGTAGCCTGCGCTTTCCACGGCACCGGTTTCACGGTTGCACCGGGCTTGATCTTCTGCAAGCCTTCCACTATCACGCGGTCGCCGGTTTTCAGGCCTTGCGTGACGACCCAGTTGTTGCCCTGCGCAGCGCCGGTCTGCACCGGTTGCGGCACAACCTTGCCGTCGGCGCCGACCAGCATCACCGATGCGCCGTCCGGGCTGCGCGATACCGCTTGCTGCGGCACCATGATGGCCTTGTCGTCCACCGCCTGTTCCAGCCGGGCGCGGGCATACATGCCGGGCAGCAGGAAGTGTTCCGGATTCGGGAATTCCGCGCGCAGCGTTACCGCGCCGGTGCTTTCATCCACGGAAACGTCCGAGAACAAAAGCTTGCCGGGCAGCGGATATTGGCGGCCGTCGTCGGTCACCAGCGTCACGCTGGCTTTGTCCTTGCCCACGCTCTTCAATTTCCCGTTTGCCATGGCCTGCTTCAGGCGCAGCAGGTCGGCACTGGATTGGGTCAGCGTCACATAAATCGGATCGAGTTGTTGCACGGTCGCCAGAGGCGTTGCTTCGCCCTGGCCGACCAGCGCGCCTTCGGTCACCAGCGAGCGGCCGATGCGTCCGGAAATCGGCGCGGTCACTGTGGCGTAGCTGAGGTTCAGGTGTGCGGTTTCGACGGCTGCCTTGGCGGCGGCGACATCGGCAGCCGTCTGCTTCTGCGCGGTCAGCGCGTCATCGAATTCCTGCTTGCTGATCGCGGTAGTTTCCACCAGCGGCTTGTAGCGCTGCACTTTCAAATTGGCCTGCGCGAGGTTGGCTTCCGCCTTCGCCAGCGTTGCCTGCGCGCTGTTGTACGCTGCACGGAACTGAGCGGGATCGATCTTGTAGAGCACATCGCCCGCCTTCACATCGCTGCCTTCCTTGAAGACGCGCTTTTGCACGATGCCCGGTACCCGTGCGCGCACCTGCGCAATGCGCCTTGCCTCGACGCGGCCCGGCAATTCCGTCGTCACGGCGATGCGTTCCGGCTGCACCGTGACGACTGCCACTTCGGGAGGCGGCGGTGCGCCGGTACCTTGTGCCTGTGCAGTCTTGTCGCCGCAGCCGGCCAGGGTGGAAAGGATCAGGATCGCGGCAATGCCCGCCGCTGGTCGGATGGAATGCATGTTTGCGTGCACGTTCATTCTGTTGAAAGAGAGGCAGGATTCCGGCCTGGCGGCCGAGACGGAATTGAGGCTTGGCGCATGCAACGGCGCTCTTCTCGCTTGTGCGAGCGGCTATTGTACCGAGATACGCAGATGTGCGTTTGTCATCCCTGTGTCGCAATATGTCTTAGTGTGTTGGAGCGTTGTGCACTGCGGCGACGATTCATGCGCCGCGGGAGATGGGGCCGGTTTACACTATTGCCTTGAAACATGTTTACGAATCGACTCTTGTCAATCGTGCATGACGGGCTGCAGCGATATCCCTTCCGGATCGCGTTTGCCAATTCGAGCAAGGGTATTCAGATGTCAGGGAAGTCCGTTCGGCGCGCGCGCCCGTACCGGCTCCGGCGGTTTGCCGGACTGTGCTGGATGCTGTGTGTCGCCGCGCCGCCTGTTTTTGCCGCCGCGGAGAGGGCGCAGCTTGCCGAACTCCCGATCGAGCAATTGCTTTCGCTCGAAGTCTACAGCGCATCCAAATTCACCCAGAAGGCCAGCGACGCGCCCTCGGCGGTGTCGGTCGTGACGGCGGCCGACATCAAGGCTTTCGGCTGGCGTACCGTGGCCGACATCCTGCGCAGCATGCGCGGCCTGTACGTCAGCAACGACCGCAATTACAGCTATCTCGGCGCGCGCGGCTTCCTGCGGCCCGGCGACTACAACACCCGCTTCCTGCTGCTGGTGGACGGCTATCGCACCAACGATGCAGTGTTCGACCAGGCATCGATCGGCACCGAAGCGCTGGTGGATGTGGACCTGATCGAACGCGTCGAGTACGTGCCCGGCCCGGGGGCGTCGATCTACGGCTCGAACGCCTTCTTCGGCGTCATCAATATCATCACCAAACATGCGCGCGACATGGACGGCGCTCAGGTATCCGGCGAAGCGGGAAGCTGGGGCTCACGCAAGCTGCGTGCAACTTATGGCTGGCATGCCGACGACAGGGAATTGCTGCTGTCGGCAACCTCCGGACGGGTCGACGGACAAGACCTCTACTATCCGGAATTCGATACGCCCGCGACGAACAACGGCATCGCGCGGCATCTCGATTACGACCGCTTCCACACTCTCTTCGCCAAGGGCGCTGCCGGACCCTTCATCCTGAACTTCGCCTATAACGAGCGGACCAAGGGCATCCCGACGGCGTCGTACCAGCAGGTGTTCAACGACCCGCGCTCGCGTACGGTCGACGCGCAGAGTTTCATCAGCCTCGGCTACCGTGCCGCCTTGTCCGGCGAAACCGATCTGTCTTCGCGCGTCTTCTGGGGACGTTACGAATACGACGGCGACTATGTCTACAACCATCCTCCGCTGACGGTCAATCGCGACGGTTCCCGCTCCGCGTGGTGGGGTGGTGAGGTGAAGCTGGTCAGCACCCTTTTCGAGCGGCACAAGCTCGTCGCCGGCATGGAGTACGAACGTGACGACCGGCGCGACCAGTTCAACTACGACACCGATCCCTACAGTCTCAAACTGGACGACAGGCGCACCGGCAATCGCGAAGGCGTCTATCTGCAGGACGAGGTCGCGCTGCGCCACAGCCTGTTGCTCAATGCCGGCCTGCGCTACGACCACCACAGTGCCAGCGGTGGCGTGACCAATCCGCGCCTCGGCCTGATCTGGAAGGCGGCGCCTGCCACCACCATCAAGGCCCTGTACGGTCGCGCCTATCGCGCGCCCAATGCCTACGAGCTGTATTACGCGCTGACCGGCCCGGGCGGGCAGAAAGCGAACCCCGGCTTGCAGCCGGAACGCATCCGTACACAGGAACTGATCGCCGAGCATTTCCTCGCGCACGACATGCGCATCACCGCCTCGCTGTTTCGCAACGACGTATCCGGCCTGATCAGCCAGACCACCGATCCGGCCGACGGCTTGCTCGTGTTCAGGAACATCAACCAGGCGACGGCCACCGGCGTCGAAGTGGAACTGGAAAAAACCTGGAGCGGCGGCGCGCGATTGCGCACCAGCGTCAGCGTGCAGCGCGCGCGCGACGAAAGCACTGGAGCGGCGTTGGTAAATTCGCCGCGGCAGCTGGCGAAGCTCAACTGGACCTCGCCGCTGCCCGTGGCCGCCTGGCGGGCCGGCGTCGAAACGCAGTATGTGGGCCGCCGCCATACCCTGCAAGGCGAAGTGTCCGGCTACTGGCTCGCCAACCTGACGCTCAGCTCGGTCCGCCTCGCGCCCGGGCTGGAAGCTTCGGCCAGCATGTACAACCTGTTCGACCGGCGCTACGCCGATCCGGGCGGGGAGGAACATGTGCAAGACGCCATCCCGCAGGATGGACGCAATCTCCGAGTCAAGCTGAGTTACTCCTTCTGATGATGACGATGATGGACAGGTTGAAGGCAAGTCTCGTGGCGGCAGCGATGCTGCCCTGGGGTGTGCCGCATGCCCAGCCTGTGCCGGAATACGATCTGAAAGCCGCATTCGTGTACAACTTTGCCGTATTCACCGACTGGCCCGCGGATACCGCTTACGACGGCGGCACGCTCAATATCTGCGTCAATCCCGACAGCGCCGTGCGCCAGCCGCTGGTCGGTTTGGGTGACAAGCAGATCAAGGGCCGCCGCGTCGCGGTGCGCAGCCTTGCCGCTGCCGACAACCTGCGGACCTGCAACGTGGTGTACCTCGACAGCGGCGACCGCGACCGCTGGGAGCAGATCAGGAAAGCATTGGGCAGCACCGGCGTGCTGACCATTGCCGACGACGAGGAAATCGCGCGCGACGGCGCCGTCATCTCGCTCGCCATGGACAACAACCGCGTCGTCTTCGACGTCGACACCCGCGCGGCGCGGCAGGCGAAGCTGGTGCTGAGTTCCAAGTTGCTGCGTCTTGCACGGACGGTGCAATGACTAATCTGACCAACGGCACCACGCCGCGCCTCGGCCAGTTCATGACGCTGGCCAACCTCGCCACTGCCGGCGCATCGCTGCTGGTGGCGAGCGTGCTGCTGATCCTGTTCCAGTTCATCTCCCTGCGTACCGCGCTGGTCGAGGACATGAACGTGCAGATGCGCATCATCAGCGACAACAGTGCGGCGGCCCTTTTGTTCAAGGACGGCAACGCCGCCAACGAAACCCTCGCTGCGCTGGAAGCCGCGCCCAACGTCGAGGCCGCTGCCGTCTTCGACCTCAACGGCAAGGAACTGGCACACTTCCGCCGCCAGTACGCCGCCGATGTGGCGTTTCCCGATTCCGCTCTGGTACGCCACGGCCATCGCTTCGGCTTCAGCCAGCTCGACCTGGTGCGTTACATCGATATCGACAACCGGCATATCGGCTATGTCGCGGTGCGCGCCACGCTGGACCAGCTCTACGCCCGCCTGGTCGGCTATGCCGGCCTGACGCTGGCGATTGCACTCGGCTCGCTCGCCATCGCCTATCTGCTGGTGACCCGCATGCGGCGCGTGGTCAAGCGCGCCGAGGCGCACCTCGCCTATCTCGCCCATATCGATCCGGTAACCGGCCTGCCCAACAGGCACGCTTTCAACGAGCGCCTGTCGTCCGCCCTGGCCAAGGTCAACCAGTTCGGCGGCAATGTCGGCCTGCTGCTGCTCGACCTCGACAACTTCAAGATCGTCAACGACACGCTCGGCCACCCGTGCGGCGACAAGCTGCTGAAACTGGTATCGCAGCGCCTGCTGGAAAGCCTGCGCAGCGGCGATGCGATCTGCCGCATCGGCGGCGATGAATTCGCCATCATCCTCGAATCCGGCAGCGCCGCGCACGGCGACAGCGTGGCCGAAAAACTGCTCAATGCGCTGACCGCACCGTTCGATGTGGATGTGCATGAAATTTACGTTACCGCCAGCGTCGGCATCAGCATCTATCCCGACGACGCGAGGGACATGGAAACCCTGACGCGCAACGCCGATACCGCGATGTACCAGGCCAAGGGCAGGGGCAAGAACGCCTGGGAGAAATTCCATCCTGAACTCGACCAGCGCGTGCAGAAGCGCCTGTCGCTGGAAACCAACCTGCGCAAGGCGCTCGAACGCGGTGAGCTGATGCTGTACTACCAGCCGCAGGTCAGCCTGCGCGACGGCCGGCTGGTGGGACTGGAGGCGCTGCTGCGCTGGAACCATCCGGAGCTGGGCATGATCAGTCCGGTGGATTTCATTCCGGTAGCGGAAGAGAGCGGCCTCATCGTGCCCATCGGCCGCTGGGTGATCCGCACGGCCTGCCGGCAGGCAGCTGCCTGGCGCGATGCGGGGCTCGGCGAAGTGCCGGTGTCGGTTAACCTGTCGGCACGGCAGACCAAGGACGTGCATCTGGTGCACGACATCGCCAACGCATTGCGCGAGACCGGCATGAAGCCCAGCCACCTCGAACTGGAAATCACGGAAACGGTGTTGATGGAAAACGTGCACGCCAATGTCGAACTGCTCAATCGCCTGCAGACCGAGGGCATACGCCTGTCGATCGACGACTTCGGCACCGGTTATTCATCGATGGCTTACCTCAAACGCTTTCCCATCGACCAGGTGAAGATCGACCGCACTTTCGTGCGCGACATTCCCGGTGACGGCGACGACGAAGCGATCACCACCGCGATCATCGCGATGGCGCACAGCCTCGGGCTGTCGGTGATTGCCGAAGGCGTGGAAACCGAAGAGCAGTTGCAGTTCCTGCGCAATGCCGGCTGCGACATCATGCAGGGGTACTACTTTGCCGAACCGCGGCCGCCCGAACAGGTGGCCGCTTTCCTCAAGACGCGCGTAGCGCTGACCGACAAGCTGAAGCCGGTACGCTGACCTTAGTGCAGCACTTAGTGCAGCAACCTCGTGCCGCTGCGCTCGGCGGCCACCAGCTTGAAGGCGCCGACCAGGTGCCACTGCTTGACCGCCTGCTCCTTCAGGGTTTCGGCCGCCGCAGCCGACTGTTCCACCAGCGCCGCGTTCTGCTGCGTGATGGTATCCATCTGGGTGATCGCCAGGTTCACCTGCTCGATGCCGGCACTCTGCTCGCGGCTGGCCATGCTGATGTCGCCCATGAGATCCGTCACCTGTGCAATCGATGCGACGATCTCGTCCATGGTCCGCCCGGCGTTGTCGACCAGGCTGCTGCCGGCTTCCACCTTGGCCACCGATTCATCGATCAGCGTCTTGATTTCCTTGGCGGCAGTCGCCGCGCGCTGCGCCAGGGTGCGCACCTCGGCGGCGACCACGGCGAATCCGCGCCCTTGTTCGCCGGCGCGGGCGGCTTCGACGGAAGCATTCAACGCAAGGATATTCGTCTGGAAGGCGATGCCGTCGATCACCGAAATGATATCGACGATCTTGCGCGAGCTGTCACGAATGGCCGACATGGTTTCGATCACCTGGCTCACCGCCTGACCGCCGCTCGCGGCAACCTCGGATGCTTTCTGCACCAGCACGTGGGCTTCGTGTGCGCTGTGCGCGTTCTGCTTTACCGTGCTGGTGAGCTCTTCCATCGATGACGCGGTTTCCTGCAGTGAACTGGCTTGCGATTCGGTGCGCGCCGACAGGTCGGAATTGCCAATCGCGATTTCGCTCGAACCGCGATTGACCAGTTCGGTCGCTTCCTTGATCTGGCCCACCAGCAGCTTGACGTTGGTCTGCAGGATGCGGATGGACTGCATCACCTTCGATATTTCATTCTCGCCCGACGATTCGATCTTGCACGACAGGTCGCCGGCGCTCATGCGGTCAAGGTCGCGCCTGGCGTGTTCTAGCGGCACCACGACTTCATGGTGCAGCAGTAAGGCGAACAGGGCAGCGAGTGCGAGGCCCGCGGCGGAAATCGCCAGCGCTACGCTCGCGTAAGCGGCATTCATCGCACCGATCGCACTGCCTGCAAAGAAGATCGCGATGATGCCGAATGCCATGTTGATCTTGAACTTGATCGAGCGCTGCGTGAAGACAGACAGCTTGTCCAGCGCCGAGCGCTTCACTGCCGCACCTTCGCGTATCGCCAGCGAAGTGTCGCCGGAGCGGATCTTTTCATAGACTGCTTCGGCGGCGATGACCTGCTCGCGCGATGGCTTGATGCGGATCGAGGTATAGCCGGTGACGCGTCCCTGTTCGATGATGGGCGCGGCATTCGCCTCTACCCAGTAATGGTCACCGTTCTTGCTGCGGTTCTTTACCAGCCCGGTCCATGCCTTGCCGGCTTTCAGCGCGCGCCACATGTCTTCGAAGGCTTCGGGCGGCATGTCGGGATGGCGCACGATATTCTGCGGCGCGCCCATCAGCTCTTCCTCGGAAAAGCCGCTGATGTTGATGAAGTCCTGGTTGACGTAAGTGATCTTGCCCTTGAGGTCGGTCTTGGAGACGATGGTTTCGGAATCCTTCAGGATGTATTCGATCCCGGTAACGGGAAGATTCTTGCGCATGTCGATGTCCCTCTTGGTGTAGCTGAAAGTTGTCGAAAATAGAAAACTCGCAACAACAGCAAGATGCGCGCCAGCATGAACAGACTTGCGCGATGATCGGGAGACTCCGCTATGAGAATTGATGTTTGAGGCAATCGACTGCTTGGCAGAACACGGGAACAAGCTTCCTGATCGCGGGATTCGACTTCCCAGGCCCCGGAAACGGGAAGTGTGCGTGAGGCGGAGACGCGGCGGCAGGCAGAGGATGAACGGGAGAAGACGAAAGGGGGGAGACGAAAGGGGGGAGACGAAAGGGGGGGAGACGAAATCAGTAAGACGAGGAGCGGGCGCAGCCGGCGTCGGCGACAGCGCCCGAATCGGAATCAGTGCTGCAGCATCGAGTTGACCTGCACCAGGTCGTCCTCTTTCAATGTGCCCGCTGCGGACTTCAGGCGCAGGCCGTTGACGATCGTGTCGTAACGCGCCTTGGACAGGTCGCGCTGGGTCGAATACAGCTGCTGCTGCGCGTTCAGCACGTCGATGTTGATGCGCACGCCGACCTGGTAACCGAGACGATTCGATTCGAGGGCAGACTGGCTCGACACTTCGGCAGCTTCCAGTGCGCGTACCTGTGCGAGACCGGCGTTGACGCCGAGGAAAGCCTGGCGTGCACCTTGTGCCGCAACGCGGCGCGCATTCTCTAGGTCGGCGCGGGCCTTGTCTTCGAGGGCGATTGATTCGCGCACCTTGCTGTCCACCGCGAAGCCCGAAAAGATGGGGATTGCCCACTGTACGCCGACCGTGTTCGTGTTGGCGACGGTGCCGACCGCGCTTGTTGCGCTCGCGCCCTGGTTCGCATGGTTGCGGCTGGCGACGAGATCCACTGTCGGATAGTGTCCGGCGCGATTGCGCTTGATTTCGCGTTGGGCAATTTCCAGCGCCAGCTGCGAGCCGACCACGCCATAGTTCTGCGCTTCGGCGCTCGCCACCCACTTGTCGATCACGGCAGGCTCGGGCGTGTTCAGCTTCACGCCTTTGATCATCGGCGACAGTGCGCCCGGCGCCTTGCCGGTGATCTGCTGCAAGGCCGTGCGCTTGATTTCAAGGTCGTTCACAGCGGCGATTTCCTGCGCCACTGCGAGGTCGTAACGCGCCTGTGCTTCATGCGTATCGGTGATCGTCGCGGTGCCGACCTCGAAGTTGCGCTTGGCGGAAGCAAGCTGCTCGGTGATCGCGGTCTTTTGCGCGCGCACCGACTCCAGCGCGTCCTGCGACGCCAGCACGTCGAAATAGGCTTGCGCCACCCGTACGATCAAATCCTGCTGCGCCTGTGCAAACTGCGCTTCGCTGGCCGCCACCGAAAGCTTGCCTTCCTGGTAGGTTTCCCAGTTCGCCAGGCGGAAGAGCGGCTGCGACAGGGCAATCGTGTAGCCGTTGGCACTGAAGTCGCGCGTGGGAACGTCGACGCCGCCTGCATTCAAATCGAGGTTGTTGCGGCCGTAATTGCCTGTCACGCCGATCTGCGGCAGAAGGCCGGAGCGACCCTGCGTTTCCTTCTCACGACCCGCCGCCAGGCTGGCGCGCGCGCTTGCGTAAGGTGCATCGTTGGCAAGCGCTTCCCGGTATACCTGGAGCAGGTCGGCTGCATATGCATTCAGGGATACGAAGGCACCTGCAATCAACGTGGCGAGAAGGGTAGTTCGCATCAAGTTCTCCGAAAAGGAATCAATCAATAAGTCGGCATCGAACCGTCGACCTGCGTCGCCCATGCGTGGACGCCGCCGGTCAGGTTGATGACGTTGGCAAAGCCGTTGCGCTCGAGAAATGCAGCCACCGACATGCTGCGCGCACCGTGATGGCAGATGCACACGATAGGCGCTTCATCGTCGAGTTCCTGCATGCGGGCCGGTACGGTGTTCATCGGGATCGACACCGAGCCGTCGATGCGGCAGGTCTGGAATTCCCACGGCTCGCGCACATCGAGCAGCACCGGCTTCGCGCGCGATTCGTCGGCGAGCCACTGGGCGAGTTCCGGTGCGGTCAGGCTTTGCATGTTGATTCCTTAGAACGCGAAGTGAGAAGGCGCGAGAGCTTCGCGCAACGGTTGCACATCGGTTTCGAATACCTTGACGGTGTTCCAGGCATTGTCGGCGACGCGGGTAATCACCTGCGCCGACATCACCGGCGATTCGCCGATGATCGCGAAGATGCGGCCGCCAACCTTGATCTGCTGCAGGAAGGTGTCCGGCAGCACCGGCAGCGAGCCGGAAATCACGATCACGTCGTACGGTTCGCGGGTGCCGGCGTTGGCCCAGCCGCGCGCGCCGTTGCCGAGCTCGACGTCGACGTTCGTGATGCCGTAGTCAGCCAGGTTCTTCTTCGCCATTGCGTGCAGCTCGGGATTGATTTCCACCGTCGTCACGTGGCGTGCCTTGTGCGCCAGCAGTGCAGCCATGTAGCCCGAACCCGCACCGATCTCCAGCGCATGCTCGTGCTTCTTTACGGCGACTTCCTGCAGGATGCGAGCCTCCAGCTTGGGCGTGAACATGTGCTCGCCGCCGCCCAGCGGGATTTCGGTATCCATGAAGGCCAGGCTTTTGTACACGGGCGGCACGAAGGCTTCGCGCTTGACCACCAGCAGCAGTTCCAGGACGTCCGGTGCCAGCACATCCCAGGGCCGGATCTGCTGTTCGATCATGTTGAAACGGGCTTTTTCGATGTTCATTTTCGGGACTCGACGGGGTTGGGGAAGAAACCCGCTATTTTATCAAACGATATCGTCATTCTTGCTTTGCGGAACCGCGACAGCGTGGCTTCCTTGACCCCGCTCAGACGTCTCGCGGTGCGCTTGCTTTCCCTTCCACTTGCGCTTGGCCCAGGCCGCAAAATCATCGAGGTAGGTATAGGCCACCGGCACCACGACCAGCGTCAGCAATGACGAAGTGATAATGCCGCCGATCACTGCCTGCCCCATCGGCGCGCGCTGCTCGGAGCCTTCCGCCAGGCCGAACGCCAGCGGAACCATGCCGAACACCATCGCCAGCGTCGTCATCAAAATGGGGCGCAGGCGCACATGCGCCGCTTCCAGCAGGGCCGCGGCGCGCTCCTTGCCCTCCTTGCGCGCCTGGTTGGCGAAGTCCACCAGCAGGATCGCGTTCTTGGTCACCAGCCCCATCAACATGATGAAGCCGATGATGGAGAACAGGTTCAGCGTCGAGCGGAAGAACATCAGCGCCAGGAACACGCCGATCAGCGTCAGCGGCAGCGACGACATGATCGCCAGCGGCTGCAGGAAGCTGGCGAACTGCGAGGCCAGGATCATGTAGATGAAGATCACCGCCAGCGCCAGTGCCGAGAGAGCGTAGCCGAAGGATTCCTGCATGTTCTTCGCCGAGCCGTTCAGCAGGTAGCGGTAGCCCGGTTGCAAATGCATGCTGTCCAGCGCCTTCTTGATGTCCGCGCTGACCTGGCCGGCGGAGCGGCCGACCACGTTGGCCGACAGTTCCACTTCGCGGTTGAGGTCGCGGCGGTTGATCTGGTTGGCACCGGTCGAGGGCGAGATGTCGGCCACCTGGCGCAGCGGCACCATCTTCGGCGTGCCGTCGGCGTTGGTCTGGGAACTGGTCAGCATCAGGCGCGAAAGGTCGTCGATGCTGTTGCGGTCGGAAGGCGCAAGGCGCACGTTGACGTCGTAATTCTCGTCGTCCGGCGCGCGCCAGCTGCTGGCGGCTTCGCCTGCCAGCAACGGACGCAGCGCGCCGCCGATCTGCGCCACGCCCACGCCGAGGTCCGCGCCGATGTCGCGCTTGGGCGTGACGGAAATCGTCGGCTTGTTCGGCTTCAGGCTGGAGTCGATGTCGACCACGCCCGGAATCGCACGCAGCTTTGCCTGCACTTCTTCGGAAAGCTTCGATAACTGGTCAAGGTCCGGGCCGAGCAGGGAGAAGCGGATCTGCTTGGTGTCGCCGCCCACGCCTTCCAGCGAACCGACATGGGTAACGGTGATGCCGGCGATCTGCGACAACCGGTTGCGCAGCGGAATGCCCATCTCGTAGGTACTGCGCTTGCGCTCGTTGCGCGGCACCAGGCGCACATAGGTCGTCGCGTAATTCTTGCCCTGCAGCGTGCCGGTGTTGATCGAGGTGTAGAGGTCTTTCACCTCGGGCATTTCGCGCAGCACGGTTTCCACCTGGCGGGCCTTGCTTTCGGTGAATTCCAGCGAGGAACCGACCGGGGTGTAGTAGACCACGCCGGTTTCCGAGTAATCCGCCTGCGGCACGAATTCGCTGCCGATCAATCCCGACATCGGAATCGCAAAGCCGCCGAAGAAGGTGGCGGCGGCGATCAACAGCGTCTTGCCGCGATGCTTCAGCGACCAGCGCAGCAGCACCTGGTACACATCCGACAGCCACTGCACCATGTCCTCGAAATAACCCAGCACGCGGCCGATGGTCTTGCCGTACCAGCCGCCTGCGTGTTCGCCATGCGTTGCCGGATCGTGCCAGACGGAAGACAGCATCGGATCGAGCGTGAAGGAGACGAACATCGAAATCAGCACTGCCGCCGTGACCGTCACGCCGAACTGGTGGAAGAAGCGGCCGATGATGCCGCCCATGAAACCCACCGGCAGGAACACCGCGACGATCGAGAAGGTGGTGGCCATCACCGCCAGGCCGATTTCAGCCGTGCCTTCCAGCGCAGCCGTCTTGTGATCCTTGTAGCGTCCATGCACCTTCATGCCCGCATGGCGCACGATGTTTTCCCGCACCACGATCGCGTCGTCGATCAAGAGACCGACGCACAGCGACAGCGCCATCAACGTAATCATGTTGATGGTGAAGCCGAACATGTACATGAAGAGGAAGGTGCCGATCAGCGCCACCGGCAGCGTGAGTCCGGTGATGACGGTGGAACGCCACGAATTGAGGAAGAGGAAGACGATCAGTACCGTCAGCACCGCGCCTTCGATCAGCGTGCGGCGCACGTTTTCCACGCCGACACGGATCTGGCGCGAACTGTCGCGGATCACATCCAGCTTTACGCCCGGATACTGGGTCTTCAGTACCGGCTCCAGCTCCTTCATCGCCGCCTTCAGGCCATCGACCACCTCGATGGTGTTCTCGCCCTGCGCTTTCACGATGTTAAGCGCGAGCGTGCGTTGCCCGTTGAACATCGCCAGGCTTTCCTGTTCTTCCTGGCCGTCGACCACGGTAGCGATCTGCGACAGGAACACCGGCTGGCCGCCGCGGCGGGTGACGATGATGCGGCCGAAATCCGCCGGATCCTTCACCCGGCCCTGGATCTGCACCACCTTTTCATCGGTGCTGGAACGGATCGCGCCGCTCGGCAATTCCTGGTTTTCATTGCGCACCGCGTTGATGACCTGGTCGATGCCGATGCCTTGCGCTTCCATCTCGCCCGGCTTCACATAGATGTCGACTTCTCGCAACGTGCCGCCCACCAGGGAGACCGAACCGACGCCGCGCACGTTCTCCAGTCGCTTCTTCACGACTTGGTCGGCGATGGTCGTCAAGTCGCGCATGCTGCGCGCCTTGGCTCCGGGTTCGTTGCTGACGGATATCGAGAAGATCGGCTGGCTCGACGGGTCGTAGCGCGTCACCTTCGGCTCTTTCACCTCCTTGCGGAAGGTGGAGCTGATGGTGGCGACTTTCTCGCGCACGTCCTGCGCTGCCTGCGCCGGGTCGACGGTCAGCTGGAATTCGATGATGACCACCGACGAGCCTTCGTACGAGCGCGAGGTGAGGGCATTGATGCCGCTGATGGTATTGACGGCTTCCTCCACCTTGCGCGTAATGTCGGATTCCACCGTTTCCGGCGAGGCGCCGGGATAGTCGGTCTGCACCACCACCACCGGGAAGGTCACATCCGGAAACTGGTCGACTTGCAGCCGCTGATAGGAAAAGAGGCCGAGCACGAGCAGCGCGGCCATCATCATGGTGGCGAGTACGGGGTTGCCGATGCTGATGCGGGTGAACCACATGGTCAGGATTCCTGTTCGGCGCGCGCGCCGGTTTGCGTGAGGTTGTAGCGAAGCCTTATTGCTTCGGCGCGGCTGCGCCCGCCTGCGTCAGCTTGACGACGCTGCCGGCACGCAGGCTGCCGAGGTTGGTACGCACGATCTGGGCGCCGTTCTGCAGGCCGGACACGACTTCCACCGCCGGGCCGCTGCCGTCGTCGCCGCGCATGCCGAGCGTGACGGGCTTCTGCACCAGCTTGCCGTTTTCGACGGCATAAACATAGTTGCTGCCCTCCGTACCCTGGACCGCTGCTTGCGGAATGGTCAGCACGCCGGTTTTCTTTTCCAGCGTCAGGCGCACCTCGCCGAACATTCCTACGCGCAGCTGGCCTTGCGGGTTGGCGATCTGCACATACACCAGGATCGAGCGCGAACCGGTCTGCGTCGCCGGATTGATGCGCGCCACCTTGCCCAGCAGCGGTTGCGGCATGCCTTCGATCTTCACTTCGACGTCCTGTCCAAGCGCCACATGCAGGATGTCGACCGCCGGCACCGCCGCTTCCAGTTCCATTTGCGACAGGTCGACCACATCCAGCAGGCGATTGTCGACGGCGACCTTCTCGCCTGGCTGTACCGAGCGTGCGCTGACCAGGCCGGAGATCGGCGCGCGGATCACCGTATCGGCCAATGCCTTTTGCGCCACGTCGAGCGCGCCCTTGGCGGAGTCCACGTTGGCGCGCGCGATTTCGTACTGGCTTTCGGCGTTGTCCAAGGCATTCTGCGAGATGAAGCCTTTGCCAAGCAGCGCCTTGTTGTTGTCGCGCGTCTTGGCGGCGATATCGAGCTGACCGCGTGCTGCCTGCAGCGCGCCCTTGGCTTGCTCCAGCCGCGCCTGGTAATCGCTGGTGTCCATGCGGATCAGCACCTGGCCTTCCTTGACCGCTTCGCCTTCGCGCACCAGCACTTCACGCACGTCGCCTGCAACCTTGGCTTTCACCGTCGCCTGGTTAACCGCGCGCAGCGAGCCCGACAGCGGCAGCAATCGGCGCAAGTCGTGCGGCTGCACGATGGTAAGGTCGCTGGCGAGGAATTCCAGCACCGCCGGTGCGGGGGCGATGGTCGCGGTTTGTGGCGCGTTCTGTTTCTTCAGCATCGCGGCCGCGACTCCGGCGCCGAGCACGCAGACGGCGACGATGATCCACAGGGAGGGGCGTTTGAACATGGCGAGGTAGGGTCAGGTGGACGGTGTTGCGCTGTCGCTCAATACGCCGCGCAGGAAAATGTCGATGAAGTTGGCGAGATAGGCTTCCGGCGAAATCGGCTCGGGACGGCAGGCGGAAAAGGAATGTTTCCATACCATCAGCATCACCATCGGCGCGCAAACGATGTTGACTGCATTGCCGATGTCGAGCGGACGGAACTCGCCTCGTTGCACGCCGCGTTCCAGCATGCGCGCAATCATGGCGTTTCCTCGCGAAATCACTTCGTCGTAATAGAACTTCGTGACTTCCGGAAAATTGTTGGCTTCGGCCATCATCAACTTGGTGATGCCCGAGAGCTTGGTGTTGCCGATGCGTTCCCACCAGCCGAGCGCAATTTCGCGGAACAGGTCGGCGCTATGACCTTCAAAGCGGTCAACAATTTCTTCCGCTTCGCCAAGCACCGGTACCACGTTTTCCCGCACCACCGCCTTGAACAGCTCTTCCTTGTTGGTGAAATACAGATAGAGCGTGCCTTTCGATACCCCAGCGCGCGCTGCCACGTCCTCAAGGCGCGTGGCTGCATAGCCCTTTTCGACGAACAGGTCCAGCGCCGCGGCAAGCAATTCCTGCGGGCGGGCATCCTTGCGCCGGGTCCAGCGCGGCTTTTTGAAAGGGCATTCCATCATGGGGATAAAAATAACTTACTCTTCGGTCAGTAATATAAGGCCCTAAGTTTCCAGCGTCAAGGCCGGTTGGCTTCAGGCACTGAAATTTGCCCGGATGCGAGATACAAACCGAAACAGGAGCCGAAGGGCGCATCGCGTATCATGGCTGCCTTTCTTGCATATCCCGTTCATCCGGGTGCAGTCATTGCCGTCCTGTCATGAGTGAACTTTCCTGCCGTCCCGGTTGCGGCGCCTGTTGCATTGCTCCATCGATTTCATCTTCCATTCCCGGAATGCCCGACGGCAAGCCAGCAGGCGTGCGCTGCATTCAACTGGACGAGGCGAACCGATGCATGATTTTCGGCAAACCCGGCCGGCCGGCGGTATGCGAGAGTCTCCAACCGTCGGCAGAGATGTGCGGTGCAACGCGGGAACATGCGATGCACTTCCTCGCGCGTCTTGATGCACTTACCTCGTGCTGACCTTCTGACATGGAATCGATCATGAAAACCCGCCTTGCCGCTTTGGCATGGATTGCTGCTGCCTTCCTGCTCGCCTCCTGCGCGTCGCTGCTCGGCCCGCGCGAAGTCGAAATTCCGTTGGCTCGCCTGCAACAGGCTGTTGCCAGCCGCTTTCCGTTCAACAATCGCTACCTGGAATTGCTGGAAGTGCGCGTTACCAATCCGCACATTGCCTTGCAGCCGGACGCCAATCGCATCCTGACCAGCATGGATGTCTCCATGGCGCCGCCTTTCACCGACAAAACATGGAGCGGCAGCTTGTCGATCTCCGGCCAATTGCAGGTCGATCCCGCGCGCAATGCCGTGGTACTGGCGGACCCGCGCGTCGACAACCTCTCCATCAACGGGCTCGATT
>DASVLM010000544.1:0-8499 GCA_036384875.1 Noviherbaspirillum sp. | reverse complement strand
CTTGCCGCTGGCGGCGTTCAACGTCTGCATCGCGCGCCACGTCATTGGCATGCGCATACCGAGCCCGATGGCCTTGGAAAACGCCTCCTTGGCAGCAAAGCGTGTAGCCAGAAAACGGATGCCGCGCGCCTCTACCTTTGCTTTGCGCCGAAGATATTTTTCCAGCTCTTCCGGGCCAAGTATCTTCTCGGCAAAGCGCTCGCCATTTCGCTCCAGCGCTGCCTCGATCCGGGAAATCTGAATGATGTCGGTGCCGATACCGTAAATCATTTTTTGTGCAAGCCGAGCCGCGCCGCAACCATGATGGATTTCATTTCCTTGACCGCGTTCTGCCAGCCGATGAAAACTGCGTGGGCGACAATCGCATGGCCTATGTTGAGTTCGGCGATTTCCGGAATGGCCGCGATGGCCTGCACATTGGTATAGTGCAGGCCGTGTCCCGCGTTAACCTTCAAACCGCGCTTCACGCCCTCGGCAACAGCAGCCTGCACACGTTCGAGCTCACGACGCACTTCATCCTCGGTACGTGCTTCGGCATACCTGCCGGTATGAATCTCAATGACAGGAGCGCCCGCTTCAGCTGCAGCTTTGATCTGGGCTGGATCGGCATCGATAAATAGACTGACGCGAATGCCTTCCGACTGCAGGCGCTTCACCGCAGCAGAGACGTCGGCGAAATGCGTTACCACGTCGAGCCCGCCTTCCGTCGTGACTTCGTTACGCCGTTCGGGCACGAGGCAAACGTCGTGCGGCTTGATGCGGCAGGCGAAATCGATCATCTCGGGCGTAACGGCAGACTCAAGGTTCATGCGCGTGCGCAGCTGCGGACGGATAGCCTCGACATCGGCATCACGGATATGCCGCCTGTCTTCGCGCAGATGCAATGTGATGCAATCCGCCCCGGCCTCTTCCGCCAGCAATGCCGCCTGCACCGGATCCGGGTAGGTGGTACCGCGCGCGTTGCGCAATGTAGCGACATGGTCGATGTTGACCCCAAGATCAATTACTGGTGTTGCGGGATGTAGGAGGCTCATGGCGTCTTCTCTATAGCTGCATCAAATCAATCAGGATCTGGCGTGTATTCAGGGGAGCGCCACCCAGGTGATGCGCCAGCAGGAAGCGCATCAGGAATTTGCTTTGAATCTGGGTTGACGTATCGGAATAATCTTCGCGCTCCATGTCAAGCAGGGTCTTGCCCGAAACTCGCGGTGCGGTATCTGAAGCACGCTCCGGCCGTGGCCCCAGTTCGGGATCCACGACGTAAGTACCCATCTCTTCCAGCGGCGATCCAGTCACGGTACACACTGTGAAATTGCCCCCGACGCCCGTTTCTCTCAGCAAAGCACGTTCGAATTTGCGAAGCACGATCGGTGCAGGCTCATCATGCGCAAGCTGGTTCAGTGTCGATACGTAATGATCGAAGAGTGCTGGATGCGGATCGTCGCGAGCGAGTAACTTCACGAGCAATTCATTGAGATAGAAGCCGCACAGCAATGCCGATTTTTCCAGCGGCAGCAGGCCACCAATCCACTCTGCTCCGGTTAGCGTACGCATTTCCGCCTTGCCGCTCCATGAGACCGACAGCGGCTGAAATGTCTGCAGCACACCACGCAGTTTAGAGTGTGGCCGCTTCGCGCCCTTCGCTATCAGTGCAATACGTCCGTAGTCGCGCGAAAAAACATCGACAATCAGGCTGGTTTCCTTGTATGGATAACTATGCAGCACAAAGGCTGGTTGGCCGGCAACGCGCGATTCCTTTTCCGGATGCTTTGCTCGAGTCGACACGCGCCTGCGAGGCAAGTCGCTTGACGGAACGGAGTCGGCATCAACCATCTTGTCATTTTGCACGACAACCGGTTGCCCGGCTTCCGCCGGCAGGTCGGCCTGGCTTCCCGAAAACCGGATTGGCGCGGTGTCGATCATCATTTCCTGGGCAAACTATTCGTAGCCGTATGCGCGCAGCCCCGCTTCATTGTCGGCCCAGCCGGACTTCACCTTGACCCATATTTCCAAGTACACCGGGCCGCCGAAGAGTTTTTCCATGTCGAGCCGCGCCTGAGTCGAAATCTCCTTGAGTTTCGCCCCTTTCTGGCCGATTACCATTGCCTTGTGAGTATCGCGTTCGACGAGAATCGAAGCGAAGACCCTTCGCAAATTGCCTTCCTGCTCGAATTTCTCGATGATTACCGTGCTGGTGTACGGCAGTTCGTCGCCAACGAAACGAAATACCTTCTCGCGCACGATTTCCGAGGCGAGAAAGCGTTCGCTGCGATCGGTGATGTCGTCCTCATCGAAAATAGCCGGATTCTCCGGAAGGAGCTTTTCAATTTCCCGCTCCAGCACGTCAAGCTGGAATTTCTGCTTGGCCGATACAGGAACCACGGCCGCAAAATCGAATGTTGCGGCCACGCGTTGCGCAAACGGCAGCATTTCGGCCTTATCCTTGATGCGGTCCGCCTTGTTAATGACCAGTATGCAAGGAACATCCTTCGGCAGCAGCTCGATTACCTGTGCATCTGCCGGACCGTAAGTGCCTGCCTCAACAATAAACAGAATGACGTCCGACGCTGTCAGCGTATTGGTGACGGTTCGGTTCAGCGTCTTGTTCAGGGCGTTGGAATGGCGCGTCTGGAAACCGGGCGTATCCACGTATACAAACTGGGCTGTTTCACGTGTTTGAATGCCGGTAATGCGATGGCGCGTCGTTTGCGCCTTACGGGAGGTAATACTGACCTTGGCACCGATCAGCGCATTCATCAATGTGGATTTGCCAACGTTGGGACGTCCGACGATTGCGATGTAACCACATCGGAAACCGGTGGTATCTGCAGATTTGCTCATGCGGTTTTCGACTGATTCGACACGGCCGGCGTTTCTTGGCTTTCAGGCGTTTTCTTGTCAGTCACTTGAGGTTCTTGTTTCGATTTTGAATCCATTCCGGAATCGACAGCTAAACTTCCTTGGGACTTGTCTTCGTTGTCCTGCTCCACCTTGTTGATGTCCAACCGACTTTGCTTGGCTTCGCTTCGAGATGCCGCCTTTGCCTTCTTCGGCTCGGATTCAACCGGAGCATCTGGTTGAATGGTGGCAATGCCTGCGAGCTTGAGTTGAGCCGCTCGTGGACGGGACTTCTTGCTTCCCGAAGAGCTCTTCAAAAGTGCATTCTGGACTGCCTCAAGCGCCAGTTTTGCAGCTGCCTGCTCACCAGCTCGCCGGCTGCCCCCGGTACCAAATACCTGGATGTCCAGTTTAGGCACCACGCATTCAATCTCAAATTCCTGATTGTGCGCCGCACCATGGGTCGCCACCACATTGTATTGCGGCAGCGCGAGTTTCTTGCCTTGAAGGAATTCTTGAAGCAGGGTTTTGGCATCCTTACCCAAGGTCTTGGGATCAACAGTATCGAGAATCGGAATATACAAAGCCCGAATAACGTCGCGGGCGGCATTAAAGCCACCATCGAGAAAGATGCCGCCAAACAAGGCCTCAAGGGTATCTGCAAGGATGGACGGACGGCGGAACCCGCCTGATTTCAACTCTCCTTCGCCGAGACGCAAGAAATGTGAAAGTTCGAGGCGTTGGGCAATTTCATACAGGGATTGCTGTTTGACGAGATTCGCGCGCAGCCGCGACAAGTCCCCTTCATCTATTTTGTTGTAGCGTTCAAACAAAAGAGATGCAACGACGCAGTTCAATACCGAATCGCCGAGAAATTCAAGGCGCTCATTATGCAGACTGCTATGGCTTCTGTGCGTCAATGCTTGCTGCAACATTGCAGCGTCCTTGAACGTATAGCCCAGCCGGTCCTGCAATAGCTTTAAATCCATCTCGTCCCGTCGCTCGGTGATTTACTTTGTTTCTTCCTGTTTTGCCATAGCACTTGGCTTGGCGACATTGCTGGCAACATAGTCAAGTACTAGACTTGCCGGACCTACCAGCGGAATCCGTTTTTCATAAGCAACGCTGACTTCGAACCCCTCAGGAGTTTTTGTGATCTCCAAGTCCTTGCTCGATACCGAGCTGATGTAGTTCACGTCGCATTGCTTGTCGAAAGAAACCTGAATATCACGCGCGCTGGTACCGGATGCTGCAGCTGTCGTAATCGCCTTCTTGATTGCTGCATATTCAGATACCGTTGGCACAATTTTCATTGCGAGCACTGCACAAAGCGCCAATACAACCAGAACAAACAAAAATCCGATCATGGACAAGCCGCGCTGAGCGCGCCGGTTCGTCGACTGACGATTCATGCCTTACTCCCTAAGTTGTTTTAATGAAAACTGCCAATGCGCTTGAAGTTTCCAAGATTCATCCACACGAAAAATGCCCTTCCGACAATATTTTCATCCGGCACGAATCCCCAATAACGGCTGTCCAAGCTGTTATCCCGATTATCCCCCATCATGAAGTAATGTCCAGCCGGGACTGTGCATGCAAATCCTTCGAGGTTGTAAGTGCACAGCTCATGGCTAGGAAATGCATCAGGACTCTGTACATAAGACGGCGCCCGGTCATCATTGAGAATTCGATGAGACACGCCATTCAGGTCCTCAACGAACTGTTTGGAGTATGTCAGGTGCTCTTCATCAAGATAATCCGGCAACGGCTGATAAGAAAGCTCTTTACCATTGATAGTTAAGCGCTTGTTTTTATAAATGATTTTATCACCAGGGACGCCAACCACCCGCTTGATGTAATCTAGGGAGGGATCTTTCGGGTATTTAAAAACCATCACGTCACCGCGTTGCGGATTGTTGATCTCAATAATCTTTTTATTAATTACCGGCAAACGGATGCCGTAAGTGAATTTGTTGACAAGGATGAGATCTCCAATCTCCAGGGTCGGAACCATGGAACTCGATGGAATCTTGAATGGCTCATAGAGGAAGGAGCGCAAGAAAAACACCAGTGCAATGACGGGAAAGAAGCTACCGGAATATTCGATCCATGTAGGCTGCTTCAGGATCTCAGCCTCAATTTTTGAGCGACTGCTTTCGTCGGTCTTGATGCCGTCCGCCTTGAGCTTCGCATTCCGAGCGTCGAATTCAGCAAGAGCCGCGTTTGCCCGAATGCGGCGTTGCTTGGCAAAGTAAAACACGTCGAGGAACCAGATGATTCCTGTAACGACAGTCAAAATGAAAAGGATCAGTGCGAAATTGCCGAGTATCGCTTGCAAACTCATTTCTCTTCCACTTGTAGAATTGCGAGGAACGCCTCCTGCGGCACCTCGACCGAACCGACCTGCTTCATGCGCTTCTTGCCGGCCTTTTGCTTTTCAAGCAGTTTGCGTTTGCGGGTAATGTCGCCGCCATAGCATTTAGCCAGAACGTTTTTACGCATCGCCTTGACGTTTTCCCGGGCAATGATGTTTGCGCCGATTGCAGCCTGGATCGCCACATCGAACATCTGACGCGGAATCAGCTCGCGCATTTTTGCCGCTACAGCACGCCCTCGGAACTGACTGCTGGAGCGGTGCACGATGATGGCAAGGGCATCGACTTTTTCACTATTGATCAGCATGTCGACTTTCACAACATCGGCTGCGCGATACTCTTTGAACTCGTAGTCCATAGACGCATAGCCGCGAGAGGTCGACTTCAATTTGTCGAAGAAGTCGAGCACGATTTCCGCCATCGGCATTTCGTAGGTCAGCTGGACCTGCTTGCCGTGGTATGCCATGTTGATTTGCACGCCTCGCTTTTGGGTACAGAGCGTAATGACCGACCCGACGTACTCCTGTGGCATATAGAGATTGACGGTGACAATGGGCTCGCGAATTTCGTCGATTTTCGAAGGATCAGGCATCTTCGACGGATTGTCCACCATCAGCAATGTACCATCGCGCTGCACCACTTCATACACTACTGTTGGTGCCGTAGTGATGAGATCCATGTCGAACTCGCGCTCCAGTCGCTCCTGCACGATTTCCATATGCAGCAAGCCAAGGAACCCACATCGGAAACCGAATCCAAGTGCCTGCGATACTTCAGGTTCGTACTGCAATGCGGCGTCGTTGAGCTTGAGCTTTTCCAGCGATTCCCTGAGCGCATCGTACTGATTCGCCTCCACCGGAAACAGGCCGGCAAACACCTGCGGCTGTATCTCCTTGAAACCCGGCAAAGGTCCAGCTGCCGGCTTGGTTGCGTGGGTAATCGTGTCGCCAACGCGAGCGGCCTTCAACTCTTTGATGCCCGCGATCACAAATCCCACCTGTCCGGCCGACAGCGTTTCGCGGGCCTGTGATTTTGGGGTGAACACACCCACGCTCTCGGTCAGGTATTGCGCGCCGCTTGCCATCAACGCAATCTTTTCCTTCGGACGCAATGTGCCGTTGACAATACGCACCAACATCACAACGCCAACATAATTATCGAACCAAGAGTCAATGATCAGTGCCTGCAGCGGCGCTTCAGGATCACCCTTCGGCGGCGGCACTTTGGCAATCAGTGCTTCAAGCACATCTTCGACACCCATGCCGGTCTTGGCCGAGCAACGCACCGCATCATGAGCATCGATGCCAATCACATCCTCGATCTCGCTGATCGCATTCTCTGGATCTGCGGATGGAAGATCGATCTTGTTCAGCACCGGCACGACCTCAACGTCAAGGTCGAGCGCGGTGTAGCAATTCGCCACCGTTTGAGCTTCGACACCTTGCGAGGCATCCACTACAAGCAACGCGCCTTCGCATGCCGACAGCGATCGGCTGACTTCGTAGCTGAAGTCGACGTGGCCTGGAGTATCAATCAGATTAAGGTTATAGGTTTTGCCGTCGCGAGCTTTGTAGGACAGCGCTGCTGTCTGCGCCTTGATAGTGATGCCGCGCTCGCGCTCAAGGTCCATTGAATCCAGAACCTGCGCTTCCATTTCGCGCTCGGACAGGCCGCCACAGATCTGGATGATGCGGTCGGCAAGCGTCGATTTACCGTGATCGATATGCGCGATGATGGAAAAGTTGCGAATGTTGTCCATTAACTAAGATGCAGTTACAAAAAAGGCGCTCCGAGCAGGGTTTGTCCCCCAAGCGAGCGCCTCATTTCAAAGGTGGTTCGGTGCCCGGCATTTTACCGGATTTCAGACGGGAAAACCCGCAAAAACAAGGGAGGGTCAAGGCCGTTCAAGTAATACTTCGCGAAACCAGATGATCCAAAGAGCCAGTTTCAAGCAAATTTATTGCGACTGCTACATCAAAGTAGCCGACTTGAAACTAGACTAACAGAGCACGCACCTTGTGTTCGTCCAGAAAATAATTGCAAACAGGAACCGCATCACCTTCATCCTTTCGGACATACAACACGGGAACCAGTTCATCGAACTGTGCGACGAGTGACTCATCCGAATCAACGTCGATCACCTCAAGGGAGAACGGATACTCGCCACTCATTGCCTGCAATGCTTCAAGCATGTCATCACATAGATGGCAATAGGACCGCGAGTAGAGGATGAAATGCGTATGTATCCTGTGCTCTGAAGCGTCAAATGATGGGCTCATGGCGGGAATATGGGCCAACAATGCTTCAGTATAGTTTAAGCATGCTCACAAGGCTAAGCCCCAAGCCGGCGCCCTTAAACGCCGACTGGGCAAACCACAAGCCTATTGGCCATTCGGTCGAATCGGTACGAATTGCGATGCTTCGCCGCGGCGAACCAACACCACCACCATTTTCTTGGGTTCGAGCTTGGCTACCAATGCGTTGAACTGCTTCGCATCCTTCACGTCGTTGTTATTTAAACGCAAGATCACGTCGCCTGGCTGCAAACCTGATCTTGCCGCCGCGCCGTCAGCAGATTCAACAATCACTCCACCATCTACCCTGAGTTCTTTACGTTGCGCATCGGTTAGATTGCTGACTACAAGTCCCAAGGCATTAGCCTGCTGTTCTTGCTTCGGCTTGCGATCTTCCTTACCGGCGGCCTTTTCCGGCTCAAGCTCAGCGATCGTCAACGGGATATCACGGCTTGTCCCCTTGCGCCATACAGTTACAGTCGCTTTGGTGCCAGGTTTGGTGGCCCCAACCAGTCGCCGCAAATCAGTCGATTTCTCGATTTGTGCGCCGTTGTACTTGGTAATAATATCGCCGGCTTCAAGACCGCTTTTCTCCGCCGGTCCACCTTGTTCGACACGTTGCACCAGCGCCCCTTGCGCACGCGGCAGTCCCAGCGATTCCGCGACCTCTTTCGTCACTTCGCCGATCTGCACCCCGATGCGGCCTCGCGTTACATGTCCAGTAGTCCGCAACTGATCCGCCACGCGAATCGCCTCGTCGATTGGCACAGCGAAGGAAATTCCCATGTATCCGCCCGAGCGGCTGTATATCTGGGAATTGATTCCCACCACTTCTCCACGCATATTGATCAGCGGACCACCGGAATTTCCGGGATTGACAGCGACATCGGTCTGAATTAACGGTAGATACTCACCGGTATCGCGTGCCTTTGCGGAAATAATGCCTGCCGTTACAGTGTTTTCCAAGCCGAATGGCGAACCAATGGCAATCA
>DASVLM010000543.1:0-7997 GCA_036384875.1 Noviherbaspirillum sp. | reverse complement strand
ACAAGATGCAGGCCGCGCTCGACGATCTCTGGATGTACACAGACGAACTGTTTCAGCCCGATGCGGTGGACGAAGCGATGGCGGCACAGGGTGTCGCGCCGGCGCTGAAGGATCTGCGCGAACCGTGGCTCAACCATGTGTGCCGGGTAATGGAAGAAGCGACGCTGAAAGTGCCGCCTATGGATGCCTGGATGCAGAAGGGCGGCAAGCAGGGCGTGCATTCCGAACACCTCGGTTACCTGCTGGCGGAAATGCAGTTCCTGCAGCGCGCCTATCCGGACGCACGCTGGTAGGCCGGCCATGCAACACGCAACTTCAGCGGCAGCCGTCACCGCGGACCAGGTCTGGCAGTGGCTGGGCGAGGTTCCCGATCCGGAAATCCCGGTGATCTCCGTGGTAGAGCTGGGCATCGTGCGCGACGTGGCCTTTGAAGAGGGCGGGGAATGCGTGATCACGATCACGCCGACCTACAGCGGATGCCCGGCCATGCTGGCCATCGCCGATGGCATCGGCAAGGTCTTGCGCGACAACGGCGTCGAGCGCTTTCGGCTGGAGACGCGGTTGTCGCCGGCGTGGAGCACCGACTGGATGCCGGAGCAGGCCAGGCAAAAGCTGAAGGACTACGGCATCGCGCCGCCGGCAAAAGGCGCTGCGGGTTACCAGGCAATCGACATCGGCAGCCTGGTCCGCAAGGGAGTGGATGAAGAGTCGGTGGCGTGTCCGCGTTGCGGGTCGACGCACACCCGTCTCGTCAGTCGCTTCGGATCGACGGCATGCAAGGCCTTGTATACCTGCCAGGACTGCCGCGAACCGTTTGATTACTTTAAATGCCACTAGACGGCGGCCGTATTTGTATCCGTATCGGCAACCCGTCTTGATTGGGGAGCATTCTGCAATGAGCAAGTTTCATCCGCTGACCGTCTCGAGCGTGAAGAACGAGACGCGCGACGCCATCGTCGTCACCTTCGCCGTCCCGCAGGAATTGCAGGATGAATATCGCTACACGCAAGGCCAGCACCTGACCCTGCGCACCAGGATCAACGACGAGGACGTGCGCCGTTCGTATTCCATCTGCTCCGCGGTGCAGGAAAACAAGCTGCGCGTCGCCATCAAGCGCACGCCCGGCGGCATGTTCTCTACCTGGGCGAACGACACCTTGAAGCCGGGCACGGTGCTCGACGTGATGCCGCCGATGGGTCACTTCAACACGCCGCTGGACCCGCAGAGCCGCAAGCATTACCTCGCTTTCGCCGCCGGCAGCGGCATCACGCCGATGCTGTCCATCATCAAGACCACGCTGCTGGCCGAGCCGCACAGCCACTTCACGCTGTTCTACGGCAATCGCGCATCGTCCTCGGTGATCTTCAAGGAAGAACTGGCGGAGCTGAAAGACCTCTACCTCGACCGCTTCCAGCTCGTCTATGTACTGAGCCGCGAACAGCAGGACATCGATCTTTTCAACGGCCGCATCGGCAAGGAAAAGTGCAATCAGTTCTTCAAGGCCTGGGTGCAGCTGAAAGACATCGATACCGCCTTCATCTGCGGCCCGGAGCAGATGATGCATGACGTCTCCGAAGCCCTGCAGGAAAACGGCCTCGCCAAGGAAAAGATCAAGGTCGAGCTGTTCGCCGCCAGCGTGCCCAAGCGCCAGCATGTGCCGAGCGCGCGCGAGATCCCCGGCAGCCACGATTGCGAAGTCACGCTCGTCATCGATGGCGCGCACCTGAGCTTCACCATGGAGAAGGACAAGGAATCAGTGCTCGACGCCGCGCTGAAGCAGGGCATCGACATGCGCTACTCCTGCAAGGCCGGCGTGTGCTCCACCTGCCGCTGCAAGGTGGTGGAGGGCAAGGTCGACATGGATGCCAATTACGCATTGGAAGACTATGAAGTGGCGCGCGGCTTCGCGCTGTCGTGCCAGAGCTTTCCCGTCACCGACAAGCTGGTGATGGACTTCGACCAGGATCATTGAGATTTATTTTGCGGAGATGACAGTGTCCCATCCATTCTTTGAACGGCACCAGGCGTTGCTGCAGCAGGCGACCGAAGCGATTGCCAAGCGCGGCTACTGGAGTGCCTATTCCGAGATGCCCAGCCCCAAGGTCTACGGCGAAACTGCAAACGATGAAGGCAAGGCCGCTTTCGAGGCCCGTCTTGGCAAGCCGTTCGCGATGGAACAGGCCGGCACGTCCGGCGTCGCGGGCAAGGAGAAGTCGCCGTATGGCCTTGAGCTTGGGATCACCTACCCGAAGGTCGATGCTGACCGCCTGTTTGCGGCAGCCGGCGCTGCCGCCGCGCAATGGCGCAAGGCTGGCCCGCAAGCCTGGGCAGGTGTGTCGCTCGAGATTTTGCAACGCTTGAACAAGCGCAGCTTCGAAATCGCTTACGCCGTCATGCACACGACGGGGCAGGCGTTCATGATGGCATTCCAGGCCGGCGGTCCGCATGCGCAGGATCGCGGCCTCGAAGCAGTGGCCTATGCATGGCAGGAAATGAGCCGCATCCCGCAAACAGCCTACTGGGAAAAGCCGCAGGGCAAGAACGAACCGCTGAAGATGGAAAAGCGCTACGCCATCGTGCCGCGCGGCGTGGCATTGGTCATCGGTTGCTGCACCTTCCCGACCTGGAACAGCTATCCGGGCCTGTTTGCGAGCCTTGCCACCGGCAACGCAGTCGTCGTCAAGCCGCATCCCGGCGCCATCCTGCCGCTCGCCATCACGGTGCAGATTGCACGCGAAGTGCTGCAAGAGGCCGGCTTCGACCCGAACGTTGTGATGCTCGCCGCGCACGACCATGGCGACGACACTGCCGCGACGCTCGCTACGCGTCCTGAAGTGCGCATCATCGATTTCACCGGCAGCTCGGCCAACGGCAACTGGCTGGAGCGCAATGCGCACCAGGCGCAGGTCTATACCGAGAAAGCCGGCGTCAACCAGATCGTGATCGATTCGACCGACGACCTGAAGGGCATGGCGCGCAATATCGCTTTCTCGCTGACGCTTTACTCCGGCCAGATGTGCACCGCGCCGCAGAACATCTACATCCCGAAGGATGGCATCGCAACACCGGATGGCCATGTCGGGTTCAATGAAGTGGTGCAGGCGATCGCCGACGGCATCGCCAAGCTGACCGGCGACGCGGCCAAGGCGGTTGAACTCACGGGAGCGATCCAGAACGACGGCGTGCTGGCGCGCATCAAGGCGGCGCGTGGACTGGGTGAAGTGGCGCTCGACAGCAAGCCGCTGCAGCATCCGCAATTCCCCGATGCCTGCGTGCACACGCCGCTCATGCTCAAGCTCAAGGAAGCCGATGAAAGCGTCTACCTGAAAGAGCACTTCGGGCCGATCTCGTTCTGCATCGCCACTCGCGACACCGCGCGCAGCCTCGCCATCGCGAAAGCTGCCGCACGCGACCATGGCGCGCTCACGTTGTCGGTGTATTCGCGCAATCCTGAAATCATCGAGCAGGCGCGTGACGCGGCGGAAGAGGGCGGCGTCGCTCTCTCCATCAACCTGACCGGCGGGGTATTCGTGAACCAGTCGGCCGCTTTCAGCGACTTCCATGGCACCGGTGCCAATCCGGCCGCCAATGCGTCACTGTCGGATGCAGCGTTCGTGGCCAACCGCTTCCGCGTCGTGCAAAGCCGGATGCATGTTTAAGGCAGTGCCTGAGCGTCCTACCGTGGAGACAACATGACTTACCAGAATATCCTGTTCAGCATCGAAGACGGCGTAGCCCGCCTGACGCTGAACCGTCCCGACAAGCTGAACAGCTTTACCGCGGCGATGCATCTTGAAGTGCGCGAGGCGCTGCAGCAGGTCAAGGCGGACTCCAGCGCGCGCGTGCTGGTGCTGACCGGTGCCGGCCGCGGCTTCTGCGCCGGGCAGGACCTTGGCGACCGCGCCGTCGCACCGGGAGGCGCGGCAGTGGATCTCGGCGAATCGGTGGAAAAGTATTACGCGCCGCTGGTGACCACATTGCGCAACCTGCCGATGCCGGTCATTTGCGCGGTCAATGGCGTTGCCGCTGGCGCCGGCGCCAATCTTGCGCTGGCGGCCGATATCGTGATCGCCGCCAAGTCGGCTTCCTTTGTGCAGGCCTTCTGCCGCCTCGGCCTGATTCCCGATACCGGCGGCACCTACTTCCTGCCGCGCCTGGTGGGTACGGCCCGCGCCATGGGTCTCGCCATGCTGGGCGACAAGCTCACCGCACAGCAGGCCGAGCAGTGGGGCCTGATCTGGAAATGCGTGGAAGACGACGTTCTGGGCGTCGAGGTCGGCATGCTGGCACGGCACTTCGCGCAAGCGCCGACCAAGGGACTGGCGCGCACCAAGCAAGCCATCTACGCCAGCCCGTCGAACACGCTGGAGCAGCAACTGTCGCTCGAACGAGATTACATGCGCGAACTCGGTTACAGCGCCGACTATCGTGAAGGCGTGAATGCCTTCATGGAAAAGCGCGCGCCGCAATTCAAGGGAGCCTGAGGCGATGACGCATTCCCTCAATGCTTCGAATGTCGTTGCCGTCATCGGCAGCGGCGCGATGGGCTCGGGCATCGCCCAGGTTGCAGCAGCAGCCGGCCATACCGTGAAGCTGTTCGACGCGCGACCCGAGGCCGCCACCAAGGCAGTGGCTGACATCCGTACCGTCTATGGCAAGCTGGCAGACAAGGGCAAGATGCAGCCGAAGGATGCCGATGCCGCAGGAAAACGCCTGCTCGCCATTTCTTCGCTGGAAGACGCCAAGGATGCCGCGCTGGTGGTTGAAGCGATCACCGAAAACCTCGATGCCAAGCGCGGACTCTTCGCGTCGCTGGAAAACATCGTGGCGGACGATTGCATACTCGCCACCAATACTTCCTCCATCTCGGTCACGGCGATCGGTGCAAAGCTGCGCCGTCCGCAGCGCCTGGTCGGCATGCACTTCTTCAACCCCGTGCCGCTGATGGCGCTGGTGGAGGTGGTGAGCGGCCTGGCGACGGACCGCGCCGTCGCCGAGGCGATCTACTCTGCCGCGCAAGCCTGGGGCAAGAGCCCGGTGCATGCCGCGTCCACGCCCGGCTTCATCGTCAACCGCGTCGCGCGGCCGTACTACGCCGAAGCATTGCGTGTCGCTACAGAGCAGGGCGGCAATCCCGCAACGCTGGACGCCATCATGCGTGAAGCCGGTGGCTTCCGCATGGGACCGTTCGAACTGATGGACCTGATCGGCCACGACGTCAACTTTGCGGTGACCTCGTCGGTGTTTGCCGCCTATTTCAACGATCCGCGTTTCACGCCATCGCTGATGCAGCAGGAACTGGTGAATGCCGGTTTCCTCGGCCGCAAGAGTGGACGTGGCTTCTATCGCTACGGCGAAGGCGAAGCCGCGCCGCAGCCCGATACCGAAGCGCCGCGTGCAAAGGTAGGCAAGGTCGTGGTTCATGGCGGCGGAAGCATTGCCAACACCATCGCTGCGCGTCTCGCCGCGGCAGGTGTGGAAGTCGTCAGGCAGCGCGAAGCGGAAAAGCATGTTGCCGGTATGGAGTTCGACGGAGTGACCGTCATGCTGACCGACGGCCGTACCGCGACGCAGTGCGCCCACGACAGCCGGCAGGCCAATACCGTGTTATTCGATCTCGCACTCGATTACCAGACCGCGCGCCGTATCGCCCTTGCACCGGCCGACCAGTGCAGCAAAGAGGCATATGGCTCCGCAGTAGCACTGTTCCAGTCGGCGGGATATGCCGTCTCCCGCCTCGGCGACGTACCCGGCATGCTCGTGATGCGCACCGTTGCCATGCTTGCCAATGAAGCGGCCGATGCCGTCAACCAGGGCGTCTGCAGTGCGGAGGCAGTGGACATCGCCATGCAGAAGGGCGTGAATTATCCCGCCGGTCCGCTGGCCTGGGCAGATGCCATTGGCCTGCCGGTGATCCAGACGGTGCTGCATCACCTTGCCGCTGTCTATGGCGAAGACCGCTACCGCACCTCACCACTCATTCAACGCAAGCTTGCCGCAGGGAGAACGTTTCATGCCTGATTCCATCGACAACGAGCAGGCCAAGGCGCAGGCGCTGGCCGAAGCCGCCGCTGCGGCGATGTACGAGCGCGATGAAGCGACGCAGGCGCTTGGCATGAAGATCGAGCGTGTGGCGCCCGGCTACGCCAGGCTCACGATGCAAGTTCGCAAGGACATGCTGAACGGCCACAAGACTTGCCACGGCGGCTTCATCTTCGCGCTCGCCGACAGCGCCTTCGCATTTTCCTGCAACAGCTACAACCGCAATACCGTGGCGGCCGGCTGCTCGATCGAATACCTCGTGCCGGGGCGCGAGGGAGACGTGCTGACGGCCGAAGCGGTGGAGCAGGTGCGCAGCGGCAAGACGGGTGTCTATGACGTTGCCATCACCAACCAGGACGGAGTGCGCGTCGCGCTGTTTCGCGGCAAGTCGCACGAGATCAAAGGCGAGGTCCTCGCGACCCTAGCGTATTGAATGCAGTAAATTTACAAGGAGACAGCCATGCCGCAACGCACACCGAATCCGGGCGACCTTGAGCCGATCGAAAAGGCCAGCAGGGATGAAATCCAGGCACTGCAACTGGAACGCCTGAAGTGGAGCCTGAACCACGCGTATCACAACGTGCCGCATTACCGCAAAGCCTTCGACGAAGCCGGCGTGCATCCCGAAGACCTGCGTACGCTTGCGGATTTGGCGAAGTTTCCCTTCACCACCAAGAAGGACCTGCGCGACAACTACCCGTTCGGCATGTTCGCGGTGCCGCGCGAAAAGGTGGTGCGCGTGCATGCTTCCAGCGGCACCACCGGCAAGCCGACGGTGGTGGGCTACACCCAGCGCGATATCGATAACTGGGCCAACGTCGTGGCGCGTTCCATCCGCGCTGCCGGCGGCCGTGCCGGCGACATCTGCCATATCTCCTACGGCTACGGCCTGTTCACCGGTGGCCTCGGTGCGCACTACGGCGCGGAACGCCTCGGCTGTACCGTGATCCCGATGTCGGGCGGCCAGACCGAGAAGCAGGTGCAGCTCATCAACGACTTCAAGCCCAGCATCATCATGGTGACGCCGTCGTACATGCTGAACATCATTGAAGAGTTCCAGCGCCAGGGCATGGACCCGGCGGAAAGCTCGCTCAAGGTCGGCATCTTCGGCGCAGAGCCGTGGACGGGCGCGATGCGATCCGAGATCGAATCGCGTGCCGGCATCGACGCAGTCGACATCTACGGCCTGTCGGAAGTGATGGGCCCGGGCGTGGCGAGCGAATGCATCGAGAGCAAGGACGGCCCGGTGATCTGGGAAGACCATTTCTATCCCGAAATCATCAACCCCGATACCGGCGAAGTGGTGGCTGACGGCGAAGAGGGCGAGCTGGTGTTCACCTCGCTCACGAAGGAAGCCTTTCCGGTCATTCGCTATCGCACCCGCGACCTCACGCGCCTGCTGCCGCCGACTTCGCGTTCCATGCGCCGCATCGGCAAGATCACCGGCCGCTCCGACGACATGCTGATCATCCGCGGCGTCAATGTGTTCCCGTCGCAGATCGAGGAACTGATCCTGAAGCAGGCCGGCCTGGCGCCGCAGTACCAGCTCATCGTCACGCGAGACGGCCACCTCGACAGGCTGGATGTGCTGGCCGAAGTACGGCCCGAGATCTCCGGCAAGTTGTCGCAAATCGAGACCGAAGCGATCGCGAAGGAATTGCAGCACCACATCAAGACCTATGTCGGCGTGACGACGCGGGTGCAGGTTGTGGCAAGCGACAGTATCGAACGCACGCAGACCGGCAAGGCGCGCCGCGTGATCGACAAGCGTCCGAAGATCACCGGCTGAGCGGCACCGACAGGAACAATCTCAACATGACGGAGTTCAACTTGACTGACGCATTTATCTGCGACGCGATCCGCACGCCTTTTGCCCGCTACGGCGGCGCCTTGTCTACCGTGCGGGCCGATGATCTCGGTGCCATCCCGGTCAAGGCGCTGATGGAGCGCAATCC
>DASVLM010000542.1:0-6193 GCA_036384875.1 Noviherbaspirillum sp. | reverse complement strand
CCGACGAGCCCAACAACGCAGGAATGCCGCTGGCCGAGCAGGCGCGTCGTTTCCGGGACGCGACAGAAGGTTTGTCTGGCGAACGCAGCCTGTCGAATTCCGCAGCAGTGTTGCTGCATCCCGAACTGGCCGCAGACTGGGTGCGGCCCGGCATCATGTTGTACGGCGGCACACCTGGCGGCGGTTCGGCCGAATCCTTCGGTCTGCAGTCGGCCATGACGCTTACCAGTGAAATCATCGGCATGCAGCACCTGTCAAAGGGCGATGCGGTCGGATACGGCAGCCGTTTCATTGCCGATGGACCGATGACCGTCGGCGTCGTTGCCTGCGGTTACGCGGACGGCTATCCACGCCACGCGCCAACCGGAACACCTGTACTGGTGGATGGCGTCAAAACGTGCACTGTGGGCCGCGTATCGATGGATATGCTTGCGGTGGACCTCACCAACATTCCCGGCGCCCATGTCGGTAGCAAGGTAACGCTGTGGGGCAAGGGCCTGCCGATCGACGACGTTGCGAATGCAGCGGGCACCATCGGCTACGAGTTGATGTGTGCAGTCGCACAGCGAGTTCGCATCGTCGAAGATTGATCCTGTCGAAATTGCCACATGGCCAAACAGAAAACGAATTACACCTGCACTGAATGCGGCGGCGTTACCAGCAAATGGGCGGGACAGTGTCCCTCGTGCGGACAATGGAACACGCTGGTTGAAACCGTCGTCGAAAGCGCCGGCAACCGCTTTTCGGGACAACACCAAGGATTGGCGCAGACCTCTCCTGTCCTTAGCCTTGCAGATATCGAAGCGATCGACGTACCTCGCTTCGGCACCGGCATCGACGAATTCGACCGTGTACTCGGCGGCGGCCTGGTTGCAGGCGGCGTTGTCCTGATCGGCGGCGATCCCGGTATCGGGAAATCGACCTTGCTGCTGCAGGCGCTGGCGAACATGTCGAAGCTGAAAAAGGTGTTGTACGTCAGCGGCGAGGAATCGGGTGCACAGATCGCCTTGCGTGCCAAACGGCTTGCGATCGATGCGCGTGATCTCCAGTTGCAGGCAGAAATCCAGCTTGAAAAAATCCTCAACACGCTGGCGGAACACAAGCCGCAAGTGGCGGTGATCGATTCCATCCAGACCATTTATTCCGACGCCCTGACTTCGGCGCCGGGCTCGGTGGCGCAGGTGCGCGAATGCGCGGCGCAACTCACGCGCGTGGCCAAGCAATCCGGCATCACCATCATCATGGTCGGCCACGTGACCAAGGAAGGCGCGCTGGCCGGCCCGCGCGTGCTGGAACACATCGTCGATACCGTGTTGTACTTCGAAGGCGACACGCATTCCAGTTTCCGTCTCGTGCGCGCCTTCAAGAACCGTTTCGGCGCCGTCAATGAACTGGGCGTGTTTGCGATGACAGAGAAAGGCCTGAAGGGCGTATCGAATCCTTCCGCCTTGTTTCTTTCGCAGCATGACACCCAGGTGCCCGGCTCCTGCGTCATGGTGACGCAGGAAGGAACGCGACCGTTGCTGGTGGAGATCCAGGCGCTGGTCGACACTTCGCATGTACCGAATGCGCGCCGGTTATCTGTCGGCCTCGAACAGAACCGCCTCGCGATGCTGCTCGCGGTCTTGCATCGCCATGCTGCAATTGCCGCTTTCGACCAGGACGTGTTCATCAACGCGGTAGGCGGTGTGAAGATCAGCGAACCTGCCGCGGACTTGGCCGTGCTGCTCGCCATTCATTCGTCCATGCGCAACAAACCGTTGCCGCGCGGCTTGGTCGTGTTCGGTGAAGTGGGCCTGGCTGGAGAAATCCGTCCCGCGCCGCGCGGACAGGAGCGTTTGCGGGAGGCAGCAAAACTCGGTTTTTCGACTGCACTGATTCCGAAGGCGAACGCACCGAAACAGAAAATCGAAGGGCTCAATGTGATCGCCGTCGATCGCATCGACGAAGCCCTGAACCGGGTGCGGGACGTCGAATAAATTCAGGCTGCAAGGTGCGCGGCGCGAATGCCGCTGCGTACCGCAGCTTCCAGCGTGGCAGGATAATCGCTGTCGGTGTAGTCGCCAGCCAGCAACAGGCCATCGATTCCGGTTTCGTTTTTCGGCCGCGACAGTGCCGGCGTACAGGCAAACGTGGCACGTTTTTCCGAAATCGCTTTAGACCACGCCAGCTTCTCGAGAGCAGGAGCCTTGAACGTTTCGGCCAGTTGACGCGCAACTGCGGCGCATAGACGTTCATGTCCCAGTTCGATTGCTTCCGTGGAGGCACTGACGACGACGGCCAGCAATCCGGCATATCGGTCGTCTAGCTGCCCGCGATCAAATACGAACTGTCCCCAATGGCCGGATTCAGGTTCGTCCAGCAAGGCGAAGAACGGCTGGGGCAGTCGAATTGACGGATCGTATTGCAGATAGCACGTTGTAATCGGTTCGTAATCGAAGTCCGGAATGTGCGGCGCGCCAGCGATGGATTCAAGCAAAGCGGCGGCATGCGTAGCCTGCGTTGCGATGATGACGGACTCGAATCGCTGTGTCGGCAACTCACTGAGTGCAGTATCTGTGTGAAGCTTCCAGCCAGAGTTGTCTTGTTTGATTGCTTTAATCGCGGTGCCGAGGTGCAAACTGCCGCCGCTTTTCTTGATAAATTCGGCTGCACGTTCCGGAAAGAGGGCGCTCAGGTCGGCCTTGGGTACCAGCATGTCGGATGCAGCTCGCCGCGCGCCGAGGCTATCGCGCAGCACGTTCAGGAAAACCTGCGCGGATGCGCGTTCCGGCGGCGTATTTAATGCAGCGATGCAAAGCGGGCGCCACATGAGCTGAATCAAGCGGTCGGTCTGGTCGAATCGGTCGAGCAGTTCAGCGACGCTGCAGTCGTTGTCCAGTCTCCACTCCATCCATCTTGCGGTGGTGGAAAAGCGTGCCAGCGACATCTTGTCGTCGCGTCCAAGGCCGCTTGCGCGAAGCAATGCGACAAGCACATGCAGCGGTGCCGGCAGCCGCGGCGCGAGGAAATCCATTCCGCCGCTTCCTTCCGGGTAGCGCATTTGCAAGGGCAGCGAAAGGAAGGCATCGCGGTTATCGATACCGATGGCACGCATCAGCTGCAGTGTCTCGCGATAGGCGCCGAGCATGATGTGCTGGCCGTTATCAAGAGAGAGGTCGTTGATCTCGACACGTCGCGCACGGCCGCCGAGCGTGCGGGAGGCCTCGAACAGTTCGACGCGACGCCCCTTGCGTGTCACCTCCACGGCGGCTGCACATCCGGCCCAGCCGCCGCCGATGACGGCGACGCTGCGCGTCTCAGCCGCGCACATAAGTCTTCCACGCCAGCCACAGCTTGCGGATGGGCGTGAGGGAAATTTTCTGGTTCAAGACGTGAAAATCGTCGCTCTCGATCTCGTCGAGCAGGGTACGGTAGATTGCCGCCATGATCAGGCCGGGCCGCTGTGCACGGCGATCCTCGCGCGGCAGCAATGCAAAAGCCTCTGCATACACCGTCTTCGCACGATCCGCCTGGAAGCGCATCAGCTTTTCGAAATTATCGCTGTGCCTGGCATTGAGAATGTCTGCCGCAGTCACATTGAATTGCTGCAGTTCGTTCACTGGCAGGTAGATGCGCCCCTTGCGTGCATCCTCGCCAACATCGCGGATGATATTGGTGAGCTGGAAAGCCAGCCCGAGTTTTTCTGCGTATTGCAAGGTTTCCGGTCGGGTGGCGCCGAAGATGCTTGCCGATAGAATGCCCACTACACCGGCTACATGCCAGCAGTAACGCTTGAGCCCGGCGTAATCAAGGTAACGCGTCTGGTCGAGATCCATTTCCATGCCATCGATGATCGCTATCAGGTGTTTGCCGTCGAGCGAATATGTCTGCATGTGGGGTGCGAGCGCCTTCGTCACAGGATGCGTGGGCGAGCCATCCAGCATGGCCTTGATTTCCTTGCGCCACCATGTCAGCTTGTTGCGGGCGATCGTGACGTCCGTGCACTCGTCGACTGTGTCATCAACTTCGCGGCAGAAAGCATACAGCGCGGTGATCGCGCGGCGGCGTTCGGCGGGCAGGAACAGGAAGCTGTAATAGAAGCTGGAACCGCTCTGAACGGCTTTCTGCTGGCAGTATTCGTCGGGCGACATGAGTTCGATGGCAGGGAGGCAATTGCAAAGCCGCTATGCTAGCCGAGTTGCGTCCAGGGCGACAAACGGATTTTCATGCATGCTGCACGCCAGGCCATGCGCAACCAGTCAAACAGCCCAAGCTTCGGACGACGCCTGAAGACGTCGCCATTGACCGCTTCGATGCGTTCCAGGATGCGAAGGCCACCTTGCACCACCAACCGCAATTCCCAGCCTATGCGCCCGGGCAGGCGCAAGGCGAGCGGGGCGCCTGAAAGCATCATGGCGCGCGCACGATCAACCTGAAATTGCATGAGCCTGCGCCAGGAATCACCGGCATTGCCGTTGGCTATATCCGTCTCCGACACACCAAACTGCTTCAGGTCTTCGAGTGGCATATAGATTCGGTTCTTGCCCCAGTCCACGGCAACGTCTTGCCAGAAGTTGATCAGTTGCAGTGCGGTGCATATCGCGTCCGACTCCCGAAAAGCCTGTGCTTCGCTGACTTCATAGAGATGCAACATCAGTATCCCGACAGGATTCGCCGAGCGGCGGCAATAGTCGAGCAAGTCCGCAAAGGTGTCATAGCGGGTGGTGATGACATCCTGGCTGAACGCCGACAGCAGGTCGTGGAATGGCTGCAAGGGCAGGTTATGACTTGTTATTGTTTGGGCAAGCTTTTTAAAAAGCGGCAGGTCGGGAGACCCGCCTTTCCCAATCACCTGAAGTTCGGTCCGAAATTCCTCTAATCCTTGCAGGCGCTCCTCCGGCGTTGCCACTCCTTCATCAGCAATATCATCTGCGGAGCGCGCAAAGGCATAGATTGCTTCCACCGCTGGACGCAAGTGCAGCGGCATCAAGATTGATGCAACCGGGAAATTTTCGTAATGATCAACTGACATGAAAAATTACTGACCAAAAAGTCATATGCAATTGCGGGAGACCTGCTTATAATTACTAACCAGCGAGTCAGTAACTTTGGTGCCCTCAGACATCTTTCGGGACGGCAATCCCGGAAATCTATGGTTTCATGCTCCTGCGAGGCGCCGCATTTTTCAGCCCGAATAGTAAAGGAAAAAGACGTGGCCTCCCTGTTCGTCACCGGAACTCCATTCCCGCGCTTCCCTACGCGAAGCATTGCCCCGATACTTGCACTCTCCCTGCTGGCCGCCTGTTCCAAGCCGGTTGAGAAGGCGGAAGATATTCGCCCTGTACGCGCCATGCAGGTATCGGCAGACAACATTGATATCGCCGCTGAATTTTCCGGGGAGGTCAGGCCACGCATCGAATCCCGTCTTGGTTTCCGTGTCGGCGGCAAGATCGTTGCCCGCAAGGTCGATGTGGGCAACATCGTCAAACGCGGACAGGTGCTGATGCAGCTCGATCCGCAGGACTTGCAACTGGCACAAGCCCAAGCCAATGCCGGCTTGAAGGCAGCGGATAGCAACCGCGACCTTGCGAAGGCCGAATACAAGCGCTATCTGGACCTGAGGGAAAAGAATTTCGTCAGCCAGGCTGTTCTGGACAGCAAGGAAACCGCTTACAAGGCTGCGCAAGCGAGTTATGACCAGGCCGTTGCCGCTTACCGTAATCAATCCAACCAGGCGGGCTATGCCACTCTGGTGTCGGACGTCGAAGGTGTCGTTACGGGCGTGGATGCCGAAGCAGGGCAGGTTGTGGCCGCCGGTACGCCGGTAGTGCGCGTTGCACAGACAGGCGAAAAGGAAATCGTTATCGGCATTCCGGAAGATCGTGTTGATGCCGTGCGGCGCATGACCGATGTGCGCGTCCGCACCTGGGCCAAGCCGAATGAAGTCTTCCCCGGCAAGCTGCGAGAACTGGCCCCCATGGCTGATCCTGCTACGCGTACCTACACCGCCAAGATCGCTATCCCGCAAGCGCCGGAAGACGTCAAGTTAGGCATGACGGCCTACGTCGCGTTTGCCACGAAGACACCGAACGCGATGGTGAAGCTGCCGCTGACGGCGCTTTTTCAGGAGAAATCCGCCAGTTCCGTGTGGATTGTCGACAAGGGTAGTGTCAAGCTGATTCCGGTCCAGGTGGCGGGCAGTTCCGGCAAC
>DASVLM010000541.1:0-2512 GCA_036384875.1 Noviherbaspirillum sp. | reverse complement strand
CCAAGATGCCGCACTTCGTACCACGCGCAAAGTGCCGGGTGTCCATGCGGAGCGTAGTGGTGCAACCCCAGCATGAAGTCAATCGCAATGAGTTGCTGCGGAGTGATCATCTCGAACTGCGCGTCACAGAGTTCGCGATTTTCTTCCGTATCCGGGATTTTCCCCGCGTAGAGATCTTCCTCATGATTTTCTGCGCGCTCGCTCTCCAATACATCGAGAGTCAGCAGGTAACGAAGCAGCGCCATTCGATGGCTAAACGAATAGGTATCCGGTTGAACCCGAACATACCCCGCCTTACTCAGCGTGCGTCCAACCAATTCCCGTTTGGACATATCCCATTGCGTAGCAAGGAGATAATTCCGGAACTGATTGAGGCCAGCTAGGTGCGCATGATTGGGGTCTTTGATCATCGACTCCATCGACTTATCACGGTCACCCGAGATGCAACAAAATGCGCATCCGAAGCGAGAGCCGCACGCAGCTTTATTACCACCGTCGCCGAGCACAACCCCGCAAGTGCCTTCATTACCAGCGCGGTAAAGTTCATGCATACGATTTACCGTCCGGATCGAGGCTGGTGCCGGGAAGGGGCGCAGTTTGTCATCGGTGAACATGCCGAGCATTTCCCACACATCGTCCACTGTCCAATCGGCAATGGGCGAATATGTCAGGTAACCGTCCGGACCGCGCACGGGTTCAAGGTCGTTCTCACCTCTTCGCTCCATGTTGAGAGCGCGAGATGTACTTTCCTCGAATCGTGTCCCTAGTATGGTAATCGTCTCGCGAAAACCGTCCCGTTGAACCTCGTCGGCCAGCTGCTTTCTCAGTCGCTGTTGCGGCGAAATTTTCCAGTCTTCGCTGCATGGACGCTTGGCTTTGCCGTCCTTGACCGAATTTTCCGGCGTTCGCACAAGGGTTCCTCTGCCGATCGTCGAGGTCACAAACTGTGACGCCAACGAAGGCTTAGCGATTTTTGCCGTTACCGGTAGGTTTTCGTGTGCACAGAACGCCTGCACGTCCTCAAGAAAAAGTTCAAGGTGCCGGAGCATGCTCGGATTCTCGATGGTCGTATCGGCGGAGGTAACGTAGTGCCTTGCCTGGGTAAAGCCTTCCAGACTCTCACGTCGTATAGCCTCGATGAGCAGGAACACCTCACAACTTGAGTCCTTGCCCCCGCTGGCCGTCCCTGCACAGGAATAGCCTTGGCGTATCAGGCCTCTTAGGCGCGTGATCGCCTTCTCCATTTTTCCCAATATGCCGGAAAAAGAGGATAAAAGCTGTTCATTCATTTTAGACTCCCTGGAAAGTCCCAAAGAGCTATCACCCATGAGGGATGAAGCCCCTCGAGGGTGGTTATTGATGTGCGGCCGAAGCTGCGAGTGAAATGCTGGGTGCCCAGCTGCATTTTCCGTGCGAGAGCACGAAGAAAATCCTGTCCAATGCCTATAGGAGCATCCGACATGACTCTCGAAAATGGACGATTGGCGTAGCGCCGAGGAAGTATTTGTGATGCCAGGTAGTGCCTGGCGAGAGAAGATGCTGATTTGACCGTCAGCTCGATTTGTTCATCTTGCCAATGTCGATATGCTTTGTCAACTTTCGGTTTAAAAATGAAAACGTCCTTGTCTCCATAGATGGAAGACAAGGACGTTTATAGTTTAATAACTTAAAACAATGTGGCGTTATTAACCGGCCTGGTCAGTACAAGAATGGCAACCGACACACCGGTTCCTTGGAACTGATCGGTGAAAACCTCGGACCATTCGTGCTTCCAGCTTTCGATGAGCGTCTTGTTTCGATGCCCCGCCGGTAGGATTGCAACCAGCCTTCCACGTTCCGACAGCAAAGTAACTGCATGCTGAAGGTGCGCGATATCCCGACGTTCCGAAAATGGCGGATTCATCACGATTCTGTCGAATTTCTGTTGTGGGCTCCACTGCAGAAAGTCCGTACAGATCGTTTTGAAACCTTTCGACTCAAGCACCTTGCAGTGCAATGCGGAGATTTCGACACAAGTGGTACGGTCCTTCGGCAAGTAATCGGCGATACCGCCCATCCCTGCTTCCGGTTCGAGCACCGTATCATCCTCACCGATATCTGCACGCTCAACAGCCTCGATAGCCATGGGCTGCTGAGTTGGAAAGTACTGGTGTGACTTTTGCTCTGGTAGGCATCCTGTCCTCTGCATTTCGTTGAGGACAGCGCCAACTGGATAATCAAAGGCCCAACCAGAATTCCCTTCAGGCACGCCGCCGAGATACTGCAGAACCTGCTTTGCTTCCGTCGACAATTTGGCGTCTTCAGGCGTGAACCAGATACGTGTCAAATCATTGCGGTGCCCACGGGCGCGAGAGAGTTCATCACGCACCTTGAATGGAATCTGCTCCGTCACAAGATGGTGCTCTTTCGGCTGCTTGACAGGCTTCTTCCGAAACTGACTTGGAATGGCTGCCGGATGCAAATATGCCAGAACCTGGTTGAGACGCCACGCCATGTCCGGATGCACCTCCAT
>DASVLM010000540.1:0-3066 GCA_036384875.1 Noviherbaspirillum sp. | reverse complement strand
CAACCTGACCGACTTGCCTGCCGGTCAAGCGCCGGCTGCCAAGGTCGCATTGAAGGACGACGATATCAAGGCGCTGGGCAACGAGCGCCAGCAGCAATGGGTAACCAACTGGATTTCCAAGCGCTACCGCGTAGCCGGCGATGCGACTAACATGCTCGTCTCGGCTGCGTACCTGACCGCGAAGGAAATCAAGCTTGATCCATTGCTAATCCTGTCGGTCATGGCGATCGAATCCGGATTCAATCCCTTCGCCGAAAGCCCGGTTGGCGCACAAGGACTGATGCAAGTGATGTCCAAGGTTCATCACGACAAGTTCCAGGAACTGGGCGGCGTGAAGGCTGCACTGAACCCGGTGGCCAACATCAAGGTCGGAGCGCTCATCCTCAAGGACTATGTGACTCGCGGTGGCTCTGTCGAGGCAGGTCTGAAGATGTACGTCGGTGCCGGCGCAGCGGAATCCGACTCCGGTTATGGCGCAAGGGTACTTGCCGAATATCGCCGTCTGAAGGATGTTGCGATGGGCAAGAAGGTTCCGATCATCACCACTTCTGTCAGCAATGCCATGCCGGCGGCTCCTGCACCCAAAGCGCGCCCTCAAGAAGCAAAATCCGATGTCGAGCCGTCGACCTCCTCGGGCAATGCTCATCCGGCGGCAGCCAAACCAGACCAGCTGGCAGCGCTGTAAGCCTGGAAGACATACCAACAAAAAAGGAGCCGGCTGGCTCCTTTTTTCATTTCCGCATCATTAACGTCTTGAGGCGAAGAACCGGTCCAGCCGAGCAACCGCTTCTTTCAGGTTTTCCATCGAAGTGGCGTAAGAAACCCGGATGTACTTATTTTCCGTGTAAGGGCCGAAGTCCAGTCCGGGCACCAATACAACGCCTGCCTCGTTCAACATCTCTATCGTCAGCTGATTGGCATCGTCGGATAACCCGGAACAATCCGCATACACATAAAAGGCGCCGTCTGGCATAACCGGCACCCCAAAACCAAGTTCTCGCAGGGCCGGCACAATATAGTCGCGGCGGCGCCTGAATTCGGCCTTGCGCTCTTCGTAGATGGCAATTGCCTCGGACGCAAAACAAGCCACGCCAGCATGCTGAGCCACGCTCGATGCGCATATGAAAAGGTTTTGCGCCAACTTCTCGACCGGCGGCACCAGTTGCTCCGGCACCACCAGCCAGCCTAGGCGCCAGCCAGTCATGTTGAAATACTTCGAGAAACTGTTGATAACAATAATGTCTTCACCCAGTGACAGTGCCGAATATGGTTCGCCTTCGTAGGTCAGCCCCTGGTAGATTTCATCGACGATAGTAAAACCGCTGCGCTCACGTACCGTTGCTACGATACGCGCGAGCTCATCGTGGGCAATGGTCGTACCGGTCGGATTGGACGGTGATGCCAGCAACACACCGCGTGTATCAGGCCCCCAATTCGTCCGAACTTCCGCGTCGGATAGCTGGAAGCGACGCTCGGGGCCGCTGGGAACAAGCTTGGCGCGTCCTTCAAAAGCAGCGACGAAATGCCGGTTGCATGGATACGACGGATCCGGCATCAACACTTCTGAACCTTTTTCCACCAGGGCAGCACAGGCAAGCAGCAATGCCGCCGAGGCGCCGGCAGTGACCACGATGCGCGATGGAGCAATCTCCAGTCCATACACCTGCCGATAGTGCTCCGATATTGCTTCACGCAAGGCCGGAATGCCAAGCGCCGCCGTGTACTGCAGTTTGCCGTCGGACATGGCCCGCACCGCGGCTTCGACTACTGATGGCGCAGCGGTGAAATCGGGTTCGCCGATTCCCATGTGGATGATGTGTCGCCCCTGGCGCTCCAGTTCGGCCGCCATCTTGGCCAATTCCATGACATGGAAGGGCGCGATATTGGCAAGCCGGGAGGCGAGTTGCAGATCGATGGTGGATGATGTCATCGGGTAGGGCTATCGCCGGTTTTCCGGCGACAGGGAAATTGCAGCTCTCTTATTGTTTTTTCGCACCGTCGACTTCGACTTCGCGTACCTTTGCAGCAAACTTGTCGAGCACGCCGTTGACGTATTTATGGCCATCGATACCGCCGAAGGACTTCGTCAATTCGACGGCTTCATTGATGACGACTTTGTAGGGAATTTCGACGTGGTTGCTCAATTCGTAGGCGCCGATTAACAGTGCTGCGTGCTCCACCGGCGACAACTGATCAATGGGACGGTCGATCAGCGGCGCCAGACCTTCGCGCAACGCAGATGCCTGGCGGATGGTACCGTGGAGCAGTGCATCGAAGTGCTCGCCATCAGCCTTGTCGAAGCCGTGCGCTTCACGAATGTGCGCATCGATTGCGCCGGACTCCTCGTTGTTCAGCAACCATTCGTACAAGCCCTGCAACGCGAATTCGCGAGCTCGGTGCCGCGGCGTGCGGTTCTTGTTTGGGTTGGCATGGACGGTCTTTTGATTCATGGTTACTCTTCCTCGATTGCTTCGCCCAGTTCCTCCAGCGCAATTGCAAGATTGGCCATTTCAACCGCGACTCGCGCTGCATCGGTGCCCTTTTCTGCCATGCGCACCTCGGCCTGTTCGTCGGTTTCCGTGGTCAGGACTGCATTGGCAATCGGAATGCCGAAATCAAGGCCGACGCGCGTAATGCCGGAGCCGGACTCATTGGACACCAGTTCGAAGTGATAAGTCTCGCCACGAATGACGGCTCCGATCGCAATCAGAGCATCGAACTGCTGGGTTTCGGCCATCTTCTGCAAGGCCAGCGGGATTTCAAGCGCTCCCGGCACGCTCACGTGCAGCACATCCTCATCGGCCACGCCAAGATGCTTCAGTTCAGCCAGGCAGGACGAGAGCAAGCCATGGCAGACATCTTCATTGAAGCGCGCCTGCACAATGCCGATACGCAGGCCCTCGCCCGCCAAGTTCGATTCGTAGCTTCCTACTGTCATGATGATTCCTTCATGCGCGACTGCGCGAATGGGTCAACGGAATGCAGACCCACCGCTCGCATTCGGAACGGTAATGCCTGCATCGTATGTCAGATGAATCAATCGCAGCCACGAAAGCTGCGACTACT
>DASVLM010000539.1:0-5536 GCA_036384875.1 Noviherbaspirillum sp. | reverse complement strand
CGACGCCCGGCACCACCGCCTGGCCGCCGAGCCTGCCTTCGGTACCGACCTCGCGCGCCACGCGCGTCACTTCCGCCGCAAACGAGCGAAGCTGCTCGACCATGGTGTTCAACGTGTCCTTGAGCAGCAGGATCTCGCCGCGTACGTCCACCGTGATCTTCTTCGACAGGTCTCCGCCGGCGATCGCCGTGGCCACCTCCGCGATATTGCGGACCTGCGCCGTCAGGTTCGAGGCCATGAAGTTGACGTTGTCGGTAAGGTCTTTCCAGGTGCCGGCCACCTCAGGCACTTCGGCCTGGCCGCCGAGCTTGCCTTCGGTGCCGACCTCACGCGCCACGCGCGTCACTTCCGAAGCAAATGCGTTAAGCTGGTCGACCATCGTATTGATGGTGTTCTTCAACTCGAGAATTTCTCCGCGCACGTCGACGGTGATCTTGCGCGAGAGGTCGCCGCGTGCGACCGCCGTTGTCACCTCCGCGATGTTGCGGACCTGGGCTGTAAGGTTGCCGGCCATCGAGTTGACGCTGTCGGTAAGGTCTTTCCAGGTACCGGCGACGCCAGGCACATTCGCCTGACCACCCAACCGCCCTTCGGTGCCGACTTCGCGCGCCACGCGCGTGACCTCACCGGCGAAGCGGTTGAGCTGGTCGACCATCGTGTTCAGCGTTTCCTTCAATTGCAGGATCTCGCCGCGAACGTCGACGGTGATTTTGCGCGAAAGGTCGCCGCCGGCGATCGCGGTCGCGACTTCCGCGATGTTGCGAACCTGGGCGGTGAGGTTGCCGGCCATCGAGTTGACGCTGTCGGTGAGGTCTTTCCAGGTACCGGCAACGCCGGGGACTTCGGCCTGGCCACCGAGCTTGCCGTCGGTGCCGACTTCGCGCGCCACGCGCGTCACCTCGCCCGCGAACGCATTGAGCTGGTCGACCATCGTATTCAGCGTTTCCTTCAATTGCAGGATCTCGCCGGATACGTTCACCGTGATCTTCTTCGACAGATCGCCCTGTGCAACGGCGGTCGCGACTTCCGCGATGTTGCGGACCTGACCGGTCAAGTTCGAGGCCATCGAGTTGACGCTGTCGGTGAGGTCCTTCCAGGTGCCTGCGACACCGCGCACCTGAGCCTGGCCACCGAGCTTGCCCTCGGTGCCGACTTCGCGCGCCACGCGCGTTACTTCGCCCGCGAACGCATTGAGCTGGTCGACCATCGTATTGATGGTATCCTTCAGCTCCAGAATTTCGCCGCGCACATCCACCGTGATCTTCTTCGACAGGTCGCCATTGGCAACCGCAGTGGTCACTGCGGCGATGTTACGGACCTGCGCCGTCAGGTTGCTCGCCATCGAATTGACGCTCTCGGTGAGGTCCTTCCAGGTGCCGGCAACACCGAGCACGTTGGCCTGGCCGCCGAGCCTTCCGTCGGTGCCGACCTCGCGCGCCACGCGCGTCACCTCGCCCGCGAACGCGTTGAGCTGGTCGACCATCGTGTTCAGCGTTTCCTTGAGCTGAAGGATCTCGCCGGACACGTTCACGGTGATCTTCTTGGACAGGTCGCCGCCTGCAATTGCGGTCGCGACGTCGGCGATGTTGCGGACCTGCGCCGTCAGGTTCGAGGCCATGAAGTTGACGTTATCGGTGAGGTCCTTCCAGGTGCCGGCAACGCCGGGCACCTGCGCCTGGCCGCCGAGCTTGCCCTCAGTGCCGACTTCGCGGGCGACGCGCGTCACTTCCGACGCAAAGGAGTTGAGCTGGTCCACCATCGTATTGATGGTGTCCTTCAGCTCCAGGATTTCTCCGCGCACGTCCACCGTGATCTTGCGCGAGAGGTCGCCACGAGCCACCGCGGTGGTGACGTTTGCGATATTGCGGACCTGCGCCGTCAGGTTGCCGCACATCGCGTTTACCGAGTCCGTCAAATCCTTCCAGGTGCCGGCGACGCCGGGCACGATCGCCTGGCCGCCCAGCTTGCCGTCGGTACCGACCTCGCGCGCCACGCGGGTGACTTCCGAGGCAAAGGAGCGGAGCTGGTCCACCATCGTGTTGATGGCTTCCTTGAGCTGCAGGATCTCGCCGCGTACGTCCACCGTGATCTTCTTCGAAAGGTCACCATTGGCCACCGCAATCGTCACTTCGGCGATATTGCGAACCTGGTCGGTCAGGTTGTTGGCCATGGAATTGACGCTCTCGGTCAAGTCCTTCCACACGCCGGTCACTTCGGGCACCTGCGCCTGACCACCGAGCTTGCCTTCGGTGCCGACCTCGCGCGCCACGCGCGTCACCTCGGAGGTGAACACGCCGAGCTGCTTGATCATGGTGTTGACGATGGTGGCCGACTGCAGGAATTCGCCCCCCAATGGGCGGCCGTCGACATCGAGTTTCACCGTTTGCAAGAGATCGCCTTGGGCCACGGCAGCGACCGCCCGTGTTACCTCGCGCGTCGGCCAGAGAAGATCATCGATCAGGGTGTTGACCGAATTTTCCATGTCGGCCCATGAGCCGCTGGCAAGACCGAAGCGGACGCGCTGCCGCGTCTTGCCCTCCCTGCCGACAACCTGGCCGACACGCTCGAGCTGTTGTGCCATGCGCTCATTGGCGGCGATGATTTCATTAAAGGTATCGGCGATCTTGCCTTCGATACCGAGATAGTCGCCGCTCATGCGAACGGAAAAGTCTCCGCTGCGCATCGCCTGAAGGGCCTGCAGCAGATCTTGCCAGGAGTCGCGCACTGAATCTGAACCTGATTTGCGTCTGGCGATCGGGCGAAGCGGCGGCGATGCTGCCTCGGGATCAAGATCGCTCATAAAAGTCCCCCAGCGAATACGTCATCGAATCCAACAATCCGGGCATCGGATGGCGGCCATAGAAGCCGTTGCTAAATGCCAAATCAAGCGGGATAACAATTGCGGCAACGAAACTGGAACTCGTTCGAATAGGCAATTAGGCGCAACTCGTTCCCCACGGGATGGTTCCAAGCCACGGAACAGGTTTTTGCGAAATTTCTCATGCCACCGATCCGGTGGCGATCCAGGGAGAGAAAGGGAAGGGATGCGACGGCCGCTCATCGCAATCGGATGATTGCGCCAGTTGCCGCAATAATTCGAAACGATAGGCTGAAACCCGAGCGAAACTTGATTCGGCGCCGGGAAGCGGTCGGCAGCTATGCGCATCGGAGCAAAGGAGGGGACCGTGCACCCGAGAGTGACGCGGCCCCGTCATTTTTAGTCGTCCTTAATCGTCGTGATGAATGACGGTCTTGCTCTGGGTACCGTCGTCGTAGTCCTTCTTGATCACGGTCTTCCGATCCGTGGGCTCATGTTCCTTGATCACCGTGGTACGGTCTCGTTCATGATCACGATAGCCAGGTGACTGACCGACCGTTACGCCGGGCCCGGCCGGGCCAACATGTACGCCGACCTCGTCCGCAAACGCCGGCGTCGCGAGCAACGCGGCGGCAATAATCAGATATTTCATCGCTCTCCTCCTGAGTTGAACAGATAGTCCAACGTGAGCCTTCGGCCGATGTTCCGTCGGAACAGGGAAGAGCATGCGCCGCGTGAGGCGCTTTATGGTCGTAGGTAAGCCTCGAAGACTGGAACGTATTTCCTGCCTGTTTAGTCCGACGCGCCGCCCGGCGATGCCACAGGCGATTCCGGGCGATCACGGTATCAGTGTTGTAGAAGGCTTGGCCCCGGCATCCGCAAAAATAAAAGGAGGCCGCACGAAAGCGGCCTCATCATTTCCGATCAACCTGATCAATCTCACCAGGCTATCCAACATCCGCCGCGCCAATAGCCGCGACCTTCAGACCTTCATCCTTGCGCCATCATCGTCGGCTACGAAAGCGGCATCAATTCTGAACGAGTCGATGAAGCCAGCGATATGGCGCAATTCGTTGATCGAACGATGACACAAGGCACCTCCCTGCATGAAAAAAGCTGACGTTCAATGCCCGAAATGCGACGCCGGCTATCGGCGCATCGAGGTGTCCACCTTGCAGGGGGAGCCCGGCGAATATCGCTGCCTGATCTGCGATCACGTTCTGGAAGGATTTGATGGAAAGACGCACGTCGCCTATCGGCTCACGGTCCAGCCGGAAAAGACGTTCGGGTAGTTCGCAGTTACACACGCGCCGTGGATACGCATGGGGTGCAGGGCCGCGAACAGGACAGAAATTGATCGAAAACGGCGCGTTGTGAGCGCCGCCGCGGGCTTGAGGCTGGCACAGGCCGACCGGCACAATCATTGCTCCGGCCTGACCGTATCGCGACAGCCGGCCGCCTTAGTCAATCGCTTAATTCACCCCAGCTGACGTTCAGGCCTACCGCAGCATTTTCTTCCGCATTCGCCAGCCAATATCCGTTTTCACAAACCAGTTCGAGGAAGCGGTGAGCTTGCGTTTCAGGCGACGACCTCTCAGCAGAAATCGAAATCTCCTGCAGAAACCTCGCCATCCTTGTCGTTGTGACGCAGATCATTGAAGCGGCCGTTTCCGAAGAGTTTCTCCAGGCATGTTTGGCCCCATCCTGCACGTCGAAGATGTCACCTGGCTGGAGCTGTTCCCAACGATCTTCCCTGAGCGCATCCGGCTTTCCCGACAATACGTAAAACGTCTCGCGGTCGGCGTGACTATGCATCGGCACCACCGCGCCCGGCGGCAGGGTGCATCGCAAGACGCAATAGTCTTCCGCATTGTCGGAAATGTCCGTGAGAAACTCGTTCGTCGGACGCAGCTCTCGCTGCGGCGAAAACACCTCTTTCGGCTGGGGCACATCCATCGAGCGGCGATTGTTCAGATTGCGATTGTCGGACATTTTCATACCCCTTTCATAACCAGCCATGCTCAGAGCTTGATACAGCTCCGTAGCTTATCGATGCGATCACCACAGAGATATCGGAATACTTCCGCCGTCGTCCGAGTTTGCCTGTCTTTCCAATCCACGGCCACGAAATCTCGATTACAGTTGTATTTTTCGCGTGGCCTTTCCGAACATAACTTTCCACTCCCGGTGACGCGGGCCGCGTTCATCGCGATCCTGATCAATTGCGCCGCCGCCAATGCGTCCTCGTGCAAGCAACGAGCTGAAAGTCCGCGATCCTTCCCGAGATGATGAACTGGCGCGCAGGCGTTGGCTCTGCGGTGACATTGGTTACCGCTGTAGCTGGATATTATCGCGTCATCTATTGAATGAGCGAGGACGCCAGAGCTAGGCTTCATCCCTTGCGGCGAATGGGAACGGTCGCGGAGATCGTCGAAGCGGTGCTTTACCTGGACAGCGCGCAGTTCGTAACCGGGGAAGCATTGCATGTCGATGGAGGACAACATGCCGGTCACTGGTAACGCTCCGCACGATGCTGGTCCCGCTCCAGGAGAGCCGGTCTCCAGCCCGGAAGTCGAGGTGAGGAAGGACCCATGGCCCAGCGATCGCATTCTGAAGCTGCTCCGGATCGATCTACCAATCATTCAGGCGCCCATGGCAGGTGCAACCACGTCCGCCATGGCGATAGGCGTGGCGCAGGCTGGCGGACTCGGCTCGATC
>DASVLM010000538.1:0-2614 GCA_036384875.1 Noviherbaspirillum sp. | reverse complement strand
TGTAGTCGCATTCAAGTCCGAGGTAGGGGAATATCAACTGGACGGCATAATTTCGAATCTTCCACGTCTGATGAACTCAAAGACAACCGACGAGCAGTATGATGCAGCGCTGACGAAGTTTTCCGACAATCCAAGGCCGATGGGGCCGATGCTTCACTGGGTATGTCGCAAGAATGAAAAATATCTCGACTTGTCCGATGAGATTATCGAGTTGAATCCAGCCTGAGGAGCGCGCTTATGACAGTCATGACGTCCCTTCGCGATCTGAAGCCGATTCGCGAAGATAAACACCAGCCGATTTTTGCGATCGGCGACCACGAATGGCTCGGCTGGTATTGGTCAACCGCGTCGAACATTCCGCCTGAACTTCACCTGGAAAGCGGGACTGACTCCTACAAGATCGTGCAGCACGCGCCAGGTAAGCCGTTCTTCGCCTCTCACAGGCTGAAGCTGGATGACGGTGTGGAGATCGACTTTCATATCCAGGATGCGCAGACCGTCGAGGACGCTGCTGCCGCAATTACTGCGCACGCCTTCATCACGCGCGAGGCCGCTGGCGTGCTATGGCACCAGACGCAGGCAGAGCGGGACTACGAGACATGGAAAGCTGCACTTGGCCCGCACGAGCTGGGGGAGATCGCGTTTTTTCGCTCGATGGAGTATTGGAGCTTGAAACGACGTTTCAGGGCCGGGGAAAAGACTTTCGAGCTGTCTTGTAGTGATTACGGCGAAAAGACCGCAATTCGCGGCTTTGACGAAGCGGCGTCACATTGTCAGTCCCTGTTCCTGGACGTGCTCATGTCGCGCGGTGGAGACCTGTATGCGTCCGGTGCCGCCGACGGCGCCGCCGCCATGCGTGCAAAGATTCTGGCAGCTGCTGCGAAAGCCTGAATACTTCCAAGGCATTTTGCATGGCCTGTCTATGGTGTAGGCAATTGGCGGCGACACTAATCATGGATTGTACGAATACGTAGATTTGATCGAAACTGTTAGTGAACTCAATACTATTAAAATCAAGTAATTGCAGATCGCTAACTGTTAGCATCATTCAGAAGGAACGACGGTTGCGTGGTGGCCAGGAGCAACGAGGCCAAGATACTCGGCGTGAAGATGGGGCAGCCATGGCATCATCTGAACGACCTAGTGCGGCAGCAAGGCATCATTGGATTGTCGTCGAACTATGCCCTGTATGCCGACATTTCCAATCGCTTCGTATCCATCCTGGGCGACTTCAGCCCCGTCCTCGAAGTGTATAGCGTCGACGAGTGTTTCCTTTGTGTCGACGGCTTGCAGGCGCATTGGTCGAACTGGGAGGCGATGGGCCAGGCGATCCGCCGCCGGCTGGTCACCGACGTTGGGCTCCCCGTCTGTGTCGGCTTTGCGCCGACCAAGACGCTGGCCAAGCTGGCAAACCACGTCGCCAAGAAGCAGCCGGCGCTCCATGGCGTATGCGATTTCACATCTATGTCGGCATCCGCGTTCACGCAGCTGGCGGCTGGGCTCGATGTGGGTGATGTCTGGGGTATTGGTGGGCGCTTGGGCGAGCAGCTGCGTGATGCCGGCATCGCGACGATACAGGCGCTGCGCGATGCGCCGCATGACTGGCTGCGTACTCGCTTCGGTGTTGTTCTGTCGCGTCTATGGCACGAGTTGCATGGCGTGCCGTGCATCGAGATTGAGGAGGCACCAGCTCCGAAAAAACAGATCATCTCGTCGCGATCGTTCGGCACGCCGGTCCTGCTCTTCGACGATCTGGCCAGCGCAGTCTCGACCTACGTCACGCGCGCTGCAGAAAAGTTGCGAGCGCAGGCCTCGACGTGCGAGACCCTGCAGGTATTCGTGATGACAAACGCCTTTAGGCCACAGGATCCGCAGTATAGCAACGCAGTAACGGTGCCACTGCCAAACCCGTCCAACGATACCCGATTGCTCGTGAAAGCCGCGCTGTTCGGATTACGCCGCATCTACCGCGAGAGATATCGGTATAAAAAGGCAGGCGTGGTGTTGAACGGCATTTCGGACGCAGCAACGCAGCGGCAGAGGTCGATCTTCCCGCTGGTTGGCACCGGCGAGCGTTCGGACAACTTGATGTCGGTGCTTGACAGTTTGAACCAGGCTTTCGGGCGTGACACGGTCTGCCTGGGGGCGGTGGGATCCAAGCAGACTTGGCGAATGCGTACCGAGCGCAAGTCTCCTTGCTTTACAACGAGGTGGGCTGAGATTCCCGTTGTGCATGCTCGCTGATTTCGTGAATGGACGTGTTTAGCAGTTACAATCTTTGGCGGTCTTAATCGATCAATTCGAATAACGATGGTGGAGTCTACGAGGGAACATGGGCGAGGCAAAAAAAAGACGAACGTCGGGGGAAATGGAATACTGGTTTCACGGTACGGATGAATACTTTGAGGCTTGGGCACGACCGCCGGTAGCGACGAGATTGAAGCCGGAACTACTGCCTCATCCCTTCCTATCGCTGACCAAGGACAAAGAGCTAGCTCTGGCGGCAGGGCGGGTTACTGGTGGTCTTTGCCGCGCAAAGCTGCTGTCTTCGGCGAGGATCCCCTCCCTTGTATTGGGATCAAACGCCACGATGCCGGCGTTTACGAGTGGGGAT
>DASVLM010000537.1:0-8310 GCA_036384875.1 Noviherbaspirillum sp. | reverse complement strand
ACCGTGGCCGCGTTTAAGCCATCCATCCAGTCGCTGGAACTGTGGCGGGCGGTGGAAGCGCAGCACCGCGCCTCGACCATGGTGCTGGTGGACACCCTCGACGAGCAGGCACTGCTGGAACGCCTGCTGGAAGAAACCAAGCCGCCGCTGCAGGAAGGACAGGAACGCCTGCACTGGCTGCTGTTCACGCCGTTCCGTTATCCGCCGCTGCCCAGCGGCTCGCGTTTCCGCTCTCCCGTCGATCCCGGCGTGTTCTACGGTGCCGACGAACAGCGCACCGCCTGCGCCGAGCTCGGCTACTGGCGCTGGCGCCTGCTGCTCGACAGCCCTGCGCTCGACGCCATCGATCCAATGCAGCAGACTCTCTTCAAGACGCCAGTACGCGGACAGGCGATCGACTTGCGCGAGCCGCCGCATGCGCGCCAACGCAAGCGCTGGACCGATCCGCTGGATTATGCCGCCTGCCATGCACTCGCTCGCGATGCGCGTGACGCAGGAGTGCAGATCATCCGCTATGAATCGGTACGCGACCCGGACAAGGGTGGCTGCGCTGCGGTGTTGACCCATACCGCCTTCGCTGCCACTGCGCCGACAGAAAGCGAACTGTGGACACTGGCCGTATTCCGGCATCGCGTGGTCTGGCAGCTCGACTCCATTTACGAGCAGCGCTCGTTCGAATTCAATACCGGCGCCTGGATCGCCCCGGCCGCGCCGCAGAAGGAACATTGATGCTCAACGCACTCTGGCTGGGTTTTTTCATCATCGCCGGCGTCAGCGCCTTCGGCCGCTGGCTGGTTGCCGGCGATGCGGCGGTGTTCTCCGCCATGGTGGAAAGCCTGTTCGGCATGGCCAAGCTGTCGGTCGACGTGATGATCCTGTTGTTCGGCACGCTCACATTGTGGCTTGGCATTCTGCGCATCGCGGAAAAGGCGGGCATGGTGGAAACGCTGGCGCGTTGGTTGTCGCCGTTGTTCCGCCGACTGATGCCGGGAGTGCCCGCGGGCCATCCGGCGCTCGGTCTTATCACACTCAACTTCACTGCCAATGCGCTCGGCCTCGACAACGCTGCCACGCCCATCGGTTTGAAAGCAATGCGCGCGCTGCAGGAGTTGAATCCCGATCCGCGCACCGCCAGCAACGCGCAAATCCTCTTCCTCGTGATGAACGCGTCGTCGCTCACGCTGCTGCCGGTTTCCATCTTCATGTACCGCGCGCAGCAGGGCGCGGCCGATCCCACGCTGGTATTCCTGCCCATCCTGCTAGCAACTGCCGCGTCGACGCTGACGGGCTTCATCACTGTCGCCATCGCGCAACGCCTGAAAGTATGGGACGCAGTGGTCCTCGCGTGGCTGGGCGGCGCAGCGCTCGCGCTCGGCGGATTCATCGTGTTCCTGTCAGGATTGTCGGCGGCTGCTCTGACGGCCCTGTCTTCGCTGCTCGGCAACCTGGTGCTGTTCAGCCTCATCCTGTTGTTCCTGCTGCTTGGTGCGATCCGGCGTGTGCCGGTGTACGAGAGTTTCGTCGAAGGCGCGAAGGAAGGCTTCGAGGTGGCGCGCAACCTGCTGCCTTATCTTGTGGCGATGTTGTGTGCGGTCGGTGTGCTGCGCGCTTCAGGCGCGCTGGAGTTTGCCCTCGATGGCTTGCGCCACCTGGTGCAGTCCGCGGGTTGGGATACGCGCTTCGTCGAAGCCTTGCCGACCGCATTGGTCAAGCCCTTTTCCGGCAGCGCAGCCCGCGCCATGCTGATCGAAACGATGAAGACCCACGGCGTCGACAGTTTCCCTGCGCTGGTCGCCGCAACGGTACAGGGCAGCACCGAAACCACCTTCTATGTGCTGGCCGTGTATTTCGGCGCGGTCGGCATCCAGCGTGCGCGGCATGGCGTGGCATGCGCTTTGTTGGCCGATCTGGCCGGCGTCATTGCATCGATCGGCGTGTGCTACTGGTTCTTCGCATAGCAGCCGGTTGCCAGAACTTCCTCATCCAATCCCGGCCTTATGAACAAGGCCATTGGAATGCTTCAGGTTGCAAGCATTCCCGACGACGGGAGAGAAAAAATGGAAATGGAGTACAAGGTAGCCGCCCCAGCGAAGCATGACAACGAGGAATATGACGAAGACGAGCATGGCCAAGCCGTGTCCCCACCGCAAGAATTGCAGGTTATCAAAGCCGCCAGGTTAAGGCTTCGATCCTCCATGTCTTTGGAGCAGGCATTCGAAGCGATCGTGACAAATTGCCTGGAGCAAGTGGAAGGCAACGAGCAGGGCGTCATCCATGGCAAAGATCCGGAAAGCGTTCACCAGATGCGCGTCGGCTTGCGTCGCCTGCGCTCGGCGTTCGACCTGTTTGAAAACGTCATTGAATGCCCCAAGGTTTTGCAGGCGGAGTGGAAATGGATTGGCGCCCAGCTCGGTGTTGCGCGGGACTGGGAAGTGCTGGCGGACTCGACGCTCGAACATCTTGCCTGGGAACTCCCGCCTCACATCGATGTGGCAGCACTCAAGCAATCGGCACTTGAGCAAGCGAGGAAGAATCGAGAGCAGGCCGCTCAGGCAGTGCAATCCACTCGTTACATGCAGCTCAAGCAACACTTCATGGAATGGCTCGACAGCAAAGGCTGGCGCAATTCACAGTTCGATCGGACGGCCTCTCTCATTGACATGCCGGTGAAAAAATTTGCGCGACAAGCGATGCGGCATGGAGAAAGCCGCCTGCTCAAACGCGGAAAGCAATTGAAGCAGAACGAACCCGAGTCACGTCATCGCGTGCGGATCGCCAGCAAGAAGGTGCGATACGCAACAGAGTTCCTGCAATCGCTTTTCCCGAAGAAGCAGGTAAGGAACTATGTCTCGACACTGTCGGATTTGCAGCAGGAACTGGGCTGGCTCAACGATGCCGCAGTAGCAATGCGAATGCTTGATCAGATTCAGGTGCTGGACCAGCCCGTCGCCGCCACGGCGGCATTCGCGCGCGGCTATATGTACGCGACCATCCATGGCGACCATCCACGATTGTTGAAGTTGTGGAAGCGGTTTGCCAAGGTCCCGCCGCCGTATGCAAATCGTTGACAGATTGCGACGACCGCGACATCGACGGTAACACTCTCGTCATTTTTTCGGCGTAGTGTCGAACTTTCCCGCACAGGCACAATCTACACGTGCCGCAATAAAGCAAGGGAGACAACAATGAGTCCTGACATTCTGATCATTCGTGAAGGCAACGGCTATCGCGTGCTGCATGGGCACCTGCATTTGGCGAGTCAATTGAGCCTGCATAAGGAAATCGAAGTGGACGTCAAGAACGAAGGCAGGATCAAAATCATGCGAACCAGCAGCGGCGTTATGGCCGGGCGAGAGGGGCGGCAGCTTCCTATCCTCGCAAGTTGATGGATTTTGAGAAGTGCTTGCAACGGCAGCATTCCCATCCTTGCAGAAATGATGTACCGCTATAAAGCAGGCGCGCGGCGATGCAACTATTGAAAGCCTGGCGTCTCCAATGCGGACTTGTTGGAGACGCTCATGGCCCAGGATATCCGGGAACGATATCGCACGCGACGCTAGCGGATTTGCAACTGCCGTCAGCTGCGCCCTACAACAGGCAGAGCCGCGCCGTGAATTGCGCGCGCGCCTTCCGAAGCAAGAAAAACCATGACATCGGCCAGCGCCTCGGGCGCAACCCAGCGCGCCGGATCGGCGCCAGGCATGTCGGCGCGGTTTTGCGGGGTATCGATGATGCTGGGCAGGATGCAGTTGACGTTGATGTTGCTGTCGCGCAGCTCCGCCGCCATCGCTTCTGTCACGCGTATCACCACGTCTTTCGAGGCGCAGTAGGCACCCATGCGAGCGACGCCTTTTTGCGCGGAATTCGCAGCGATGTTGACGATCTTTCCTCCGCCTCCGGCCAGCATGTCCGGGACCACAGCACGTACTGCATGCAGCAAGCTGCGCGTGTTCAGGTCGAACAGGAAATTCCAGTCCTCATCGGTGGTTTCATGCACCATTGGCCCCATGCGAAAGCCGCCTGCGATATTGCACAGCACGTCGATGCGGCCGAAGCGTGCGGACGCAGTCAGCACTGCTTCCTTCACCTGCGCCGCGTCGAGCAGGTCTGCCGTGATGAACAAGCGTCGCTCGCCTTCATCACCGAAGGCCGTGCGCAGGTGATCCAGCGAGCGGTCCACCAGCACGAGGTTTGCGCCACGCTGGTGAAAGGCTAGGGCTGCCGCGCGCCCCAGGTTGCCGGAAGCGCCGGTCACCATGACGGTCTTGTTGTTGAAATCCATGCGATGTTTCCTTGAACAGGTTCAGTTTGTCTTCTTGTCGGCGCTCAGCGCGAGAATCGTGCAAATGCCGCATCCATATATTGCGCAAGGCCGACGTCGCGTTCGGTCAATCCGCCCGCATCGTGGGTGGTGAGCAACACCTGCACCTTGTTGTAGACGTTCGACCATTCGGGATGATGATTGCGTTTTTCGGCCATGATCGCGACTTGCGTCATGAAAGCGAAAGCTTGCGCGAAGTCTTCGAATACGAATTCGCGCACGATGGCATCGCGCTGCGCCTCATGCCGCCAGCCGGGCAGGAGGGATGGCAGGTTGTTGCGCGCGGCGGCGTCGAGTTTTTCCATGGCGATTCCTTTCAATCCAGTACCTGCGCGATGGCATCGGCTGCCGGTGCGATGGTGTTGCCGGTGAGCGCCGCCATGCACACGCGGCCGGAGCCGACGAGGTAGACCGCGAATTCTTCCCGCAGGCGATTCACTTGTGCGGGGCTCAGTCCAGTGTAGCTGAACATGCCATGTTGCTTCAGCACGTAATCGAAACCGCGGCACGGTTTCCGTTGCACCAGTGCGGCATGCAGGCCTTCACGCATAGACTTGATCCGCACACGCATGCCGGTCAGTTCTTCTTTCCATGTCGTAAACAATTCTGCACTGTCGAGCACCGCAGAGACGATGCGCGCGCCATGTGTTGGCGGGCTGGAATAGTTGCGGCGTATGGCTGCCTTCAACTGGCCCAGCACGCGATCGGCTTCCTGCGCGTCTGCGCACGCAATGCTGAGCGAACCGCAGCGTTCGCCGTAGAGCGAGAAATTCTTGGAGAGCGAACCGGCGACGAGCAAGGGAATGCCTTCGCTGGCGAAATGACGCAGGGCGAATGCGTCTTCGTCCAGTCCGTCGCCGAAGCCCTGGTAGGCGATGTCAAAGAAGGGCAGCAGGCCGCGCTCCTTCACCAGTCCGGCCAGCGTGCGCCACTGCTGCTCGCTGAGGTCCGCGCCGGTCGGGTTGTGGCAGCAGGCATGAAGCAGCACGATGCTTCCCGCAGGGACCTCTTGCAGTGCCGCCTGCATGCGCTCGAAATCGACTTGTTTCGTGGCAGCACTGTAGTAAGGGTAGCTCTGTACCGCGAAGCCTGCGCCGGCGAAGATCGCGCGATGGTTATCCCAGCTGGGATCGCTGATCCACACTTGTTTGCCGGGAAAGTAGGCTTGCAGGAAATCGGCGCCGACACGCAACGCGCCGGAGCCGCCCAATGTCTGCACTGTAGCGATGCGTCCGGCTGCAACGGCGTCATGTTCCTTGCCGAACAGCAGGTGCTGCACTGCCTTGCGATAGGCGGGCGATCCTTCCATCGGCAGGTAAGGGCGCGGGCCGATCGCCGACAGCAGCGCGCTTTCCGCTTCGCGTACCGCGCGCATCACCGGCAGGCGTCCTTCTTCGTCGAGATAGACGCCGATACTGAGGTTGATCTTGCCCGCGCGCGGGTCATTCTTGAAATCCTCGTTCAGCGAGAGGATGGGGTCGCCGGGGTAGGCATCGACATGTTCAAACATGGTGTTCCTTAAAGTGGCAGAAGTGACGCGGTCGGTTGCAGGGGCGGACTGGAGCAGTGGGACGGGCCCCAAAGGCAATGCATAAGTTAACAGCCTCTGCCTCGGATACTGATTTGGTAACTAAATTTTTACGGTGGAAGCCGCACACATTGAAATGTTGCAGATGTTCCCCGCCCCACTGCTCCAGTCCGCCCCTGCAACCGACCGCGTCACTTCTGCGGTTGTCAATAAAGCAGGGTCAGGCAGGCACTGCTTCCTTCAATACGCCGCGCCGCATCTGGTCGAGTTCGATCGATTCGAACAGTGCCTTGAAGTTGCCTTCGCCAAAGCCCTGGTTGCCTTTGCGCTGGATGAATTCGAAGAATACCGGACCCAGCTGGTTTTCGGAAAAGATCTGCAGCAGCAAGTCGCCGGGCGCGCCGTCGATCAGGATCTTGCGCTTGCGCAGCTCGTCCAGTTGTTCGCCATGGCCGGGGATGCGCTTGTCGACCAGTTCATAGTAGGTATCGATGGTATCAAGCAGCTTGACGCCGTTTGCCTGCAACGCGTCGACGGTGCGATACAAGTCGGTCGAGCCGAGCGCGATGTGCTGCACGCCTTCGCCGTGGTACATGTCGAGATATTCCTGGATTTGGCCCGGTTGCTCGGTGCCTTCCTCGTTGATCGGAATGCGGATCTTGCCGCAGGGCGAAGTCATTGCCTTGGACTTGACGCCGGTGACCTGGCCTTCGATGTCGAAGTAGCGGATTTCGCGGAAGTTGAACAGGCGCTCGTAGAACTCCGCCCATTCCTTCATGCGGCCGCGATGCACGTTGTGCGTGAGATGGTCGATATAGGTCAGGCCGTGGCCTTTCGGATTCGCTTCCGCGCCGGGAATGGCGACGAAGTCGACGTCGTAGATGCTGATGTTGCCGACGTCGCCTTCCTTCGCCCCGCTCTTGCCGTGCCAGCGGTCGACAAGGTAGAGCAGCGAATCGCCGATGCCCTTGATCGCCGGGATGTTCAGTTCCATCGGGCCGGCCTGGTTGTTGAAGCCCCAGGCGCCGAGTTCCAGCGCGCGCTTGTAGGCCTTGTTTGCATCCTGTACGCGCAGCGCGAAGGCGCAGATGGACGGACCATGCAGGCGCGCGAAGCGTTGTGCAAAGGAATCCGGTTCGGCGTTGATGATGAAGTTGATATCGCCCTGGCGGTAGAGCGTGACGTTCTTGGTGCGATGCTTTGCAATCGCGGTAAAGCCCAAACTTTCGAATACCTTGCCCATGGCGATCGGGTCCGGCGCGGCGTATTCGATGAACTCGAAGCCGTCGGTACCCATCGGGTTATCCCAGAGTGATTGTTCCATGTTGTTGCCTTTCAATTCGATATACGTTATTCGATCGTCGCGGGGAGAATCTTGCCGCTGACTTCGCCAAAGCCCACCACGTAGTTGCTGCCCTCGCAGCGTGCCGTCATCGTCACCGTGTCGCCGTCTTCGAGGAAGCCGCGTGTGACGCCGCCATCAAGGGCGAGCGGTTTCTTTCCGTTGTAAGTGAGTTCGAGCAGGCTGCCGAAGGAATCCTCGCTGCTGCCGCTGATCGTGCCCGACCCCATCAGGTCGCCAATGCGCACATTGCAGCCCGAGACGGTGTGGTGCGCGAGCTGTTGCGCCATGCTCCAGTACATGTGGCGGAAACTGGTGCGGCTGATCGTGGTGGCATTCCTGCCTTCCGGTTGCAGGCGAACTTCGAGATCGATATCGAAGCTGTGTGCGCCGGATTGCTGCAGATAAGCCAGGGGTTCAGGCTGCTGCGCGGGACCGGCGACGCGGAAGGGTTCGAGTGCATCCAGTGTTACCACCCACGGCGAGATCGAGGTGGCGAAAGTCTTGCTGTTGAACGGGCCGAGCGGCACGTATTCCCATTGCTGGATGTCGCGCGCGCTCCAGTCGTTCATCACGACCATGCCGAAGATCCAGTCTTCCGCCTGATCGACGGGGATGCGATCGCCGAGCTTGCTGTTGCGGCCGACCACGAAGGCCATTTCGAGTTCGAAGTCGAGTTTGTTGCAGGGCGCGAAAACAGGGCGCGCCGCATCGGGCACCTTGATCTGGCCGACCGGGCGTTTTACCTCCGTGCCGCTCACCACCACCGAGCTGGCGCGGCCGTTGTAGCCGATCGGGATTTCCAGCCAGTTCGGCAGCAGTGCGTTCTCCGGATCGCGGAACATGCGGCCGACGTTCGTCGCATGTTCCTTCGACGAATAGAAATCGGTGTAGCCAGGAATGTCGAGCGGCAGGTGCATGCGCGCCTGTGCCATCGGCACCAGCGCCTGCTGGCGCAGCGCCGCATTGTCGCGCACGGAAGGATCGTCGGCGGAGAGCAGGGCTTGCAAGCGCTGGCGCGTTTCGCGCCACACCGGCTTGCCGAGGCCGATGAAGGCGTTCAGGGTGCGCGACGCGAGCGCATTGCGGTCGATGCTGCCGAGCAGACCGGCATCGGCG
>DASVLM010000536.1:0-11941 GCA_036384875.1 Noviherbaspirillum sp. | reverse complement strand
CAGCTTCTCGCCGGAACGGAAGCAGGAAAGGATCTCGAGTCCGCGTGCCAGCGCCGTCACGAAATGCCGGTCTTCCTTGGCATTGGATTTCGGTGCGGCTTCGCCTTCGCTGCCATTATCGCTATCGTCGATCTCTTCCATGATTGCCCGTCCTAGATTCGGCTGCATTATGCACTAAGCTTCCAGCGCAAAGTACAAATCGTGCAGCTTCTCCACGTCGACTTCCGCTGCTGCCTTGTCCAGCACCACCTTCCCGCTGCGCATCATGTAAACGCGGTCGGCCACGCTGAGCGCCATGTGGGTATTCTGCTCGACCAGCACAATGGTGACGCCCTCTTCCTTCAGGCGACGCAGGATCTGGAAGATTTCCTGCACGATCACCGGCGCCAGGCCGAGCGAAGGCTCGTCGATCAGCAATACGCGTGGTTCCGCCATCAGGCCGCGCGCCATCGCCACCATCTGCGCCTCGCCGCCGGAAAGCGATCCGGCGAGCTGCTTGCGGCGTTCCTTCAGCTTGGGAAAGAGCGTGTAGGCACGTTCGATGTTGTGCGCCAGTGCGCCGCGCTTTGACTGGGGAAACGCGCCCATCACCATGTTTTCCTCGACCGACATGTCGCGGAATACCAGGCGCCCTTCCGGCACCAGCACAAGCCCCTTCTCGGCCATGTCCCAGGTCTTGCTGCGGGTGATGGACTGCTCCTGCAGCACGATGTCGCCCTGCGTCGCCGGCACCAGACCCATGATGGCCTTCAACAACGTCGATTTTCCTGCGCCATTAGGGCCGACGATCGTCGTCAGCTTGCCTTCTTCGGCGCGCAGGCTGACATCCCACAGCACATTGATCGCGCCGTAGCCGGCGCGCAGCTTGCTCACCTCAAGCATGGACTTCTCCCGTGTAGCTCTTGATCACTTCCGGATTGCGGAAAACGTCCTCCGGCGCGCCGTCGGCGATCACTTTGCCGAAGTTCAGCACCACCACGCGGTGGCACAGCGTCGATACGGTTTCGATGTCGTGCTCGATGATCGGGATGCCAATGTTGAACTTGCGATGCAGTTCGTTCAGCTTGGCGGTGAAGTAACGCTTGCCATTGGTTTCCAGTCCGGCCAGCACTTCATCAAGGAGCAGCAGCTTCGGTTCGGTCGCGAGAGCTTTCGCCACTTCCAGGCGCTTGAGTTCCTGCAGCGCGAGTTGCGTTGCCGCGTCGCGTTCCGCCTGCGCCTTCAGGTCCATGAACTCAAGGATTTCGTCGATGCGTGCGTGGTCCACCTTGCCGTGGCCGAAGCGCTGTGCGACGACGAGGTTCTCGCGCACCGTCAGTTCATGCATCGGCTGCGGAATCTGGAAGGTGCGGCCGATGCCGATGCGGGCGCGGGTGTAGAGCGGCTTGCGGCTGATTTCCGTGCCGTTGAATTCCACGCTTCCTTGCGTCGGCTTGACGAGGCCGGAGATTGCATTGAACAGCGTCGTCTTGCCGGCGCCGTTCGGGCCGACGAGGCCAACAACCTGGTCGGTGCCCATCGAAAAGCTGACATCCTTCAGCGCCGTCAGCCCGCCGAACTGGATGGTGATGCCGTCGAGCTTAAGCATGCGCGCCTCCTGCCTTGCGCTTCTTGAACAAGTCCAGCAGTCCGTCCGGCGCGAACAGGATCATCGCGGCCAGCACGATGCCGAGCACGATCTGGTGTCCCGAGGACAGCACCGCCTTGAACACCAGCTGGTCGACGAGATAGATCACCACCGCACCTATCATCGGACCCGTGACGGTGCGGTAACCGCCGAAGATTGCAGCGACAATCGGCAGCACGCTCCAGATGCCGTTGAAGGCATAGTCGGGTTCGAGGAAGTTGATGGTGTGCGCATTGAAGGCGCCGATGGTGCCGGTCATGAAAGCCGACAGCAGCAGCATCCACGACTTGAGCAGCACGCTGTTGACGCCCACCACGCGCGTCGCGTCTTCGCTCTCGTGCATCGCGCGCAATGCGATGCCGTAGTCGCTTTTCCTGACCCAGGCGTAGATAGCGCAGAACAGCAGCACGATGGTCAGCACCGTCAGGTAAGGGCCAAAGCCGGCGAAGAAATCGATCTGCACCAGCGACGGCAATCCGGGAATCGAGGAGATACCGCCGGAGCCGCCCGTGAGCGAAGTGAACTCGGTGGCGAGGATGCGGAAGATCTGCGCATAGGTAAGGGCCGGACAATCGCAGCGCGGGCAGCATCGCGAGCGATGCCACGGCGGAAAACACGCCGCCCAGCGGAATCGCCAGCGCCACCGGCACGCCCGCTTTCATCGACAGCAATGCGGACGCATACGAACCCAGCCCGAAGAATGCGGCATGGCCGAAGCTCACCATGCCGCCGAGATTGCCGAGCAGCGCCCACGCGACCGCCACGCCGGCGATGACCAACGATGCGACTGTCAGGCTGAGGATGTAGTGATAGTCCTTCAGGATGAAAGGCACAACGAGGTACAGCACGGGAATCGCCAACCAGGATAATTTTTTCATGGCCTTATCCCCTGCGCTTGCGAATGCCGAACAAGCCGTTCGGCAGGATGAACAGCACGATGAGGAAGAGCAGCATGCCGGCGAGTTCCTGCAAGGCGGAACTCAGCAGCGTCACCGTCATGGCTTCCGTCACGCCGAGCAGCACGGCAGCAAGGATCACGCCCGGCACCGAACCGACGCCGGCGAGCACGGTGATGATGAATGCCTTCACCGTCAATGCATGCCCGAGCGGTGGCGAGATCACGCTGCTGGAGTAGATGGCGATGCCGGCGATCGAAGCGAGCACGCCGGCCACGAGAAACGATGCCAGTTCCACCTTCGACGGATTGATGCCCATGATCTTCGCGGCGTCGCGGTTGGACGACACGGCGCGCACCGCGCGGCCGTACCAGCTGCGCGAGAGCCACCAGCCGAGCGCAATCGCAGTCGCGAGGCTGACGACGAAGAACAGCAGCTCGCTCACCATGCTGAACAGGTTGCCGAACTGGATCGCATCCTGCAGCGTCGCGTTCGCGGTCGATCGGATATCGCTGTGCCAGAACAACAGTACGCCGTTGGTGACGATGGTACCGAGCGCAAAGGTGAGCATCAGTGAATTGAGCTCGCGGTTGCGCTTGATGCGGCTGACGAGGAAATACACCACCGCCGAGCACGCACATACCACCACCAGTGCGATCGGCAGCGCAAAGATGGGGTTGACGTGGAAGCTGCTCTCGACGGTATAGCCGATGTAGGCGGCCAGCAGTACCAGCTCGCCATGCGCGAGGTTGATGACGCGCATGGTGCCGAAGACCAGCGTCAGGCCGAGTGCGATCAGCGCATACACGCCGCCGACCAGCATGCCGGAATACAGGGATTGAAGGATGAGGTCTGACATAGCTTTACCGATACGGCTTATTACCAGGGCACCGCCGGATACTTCAGCGGGCCGGTCGCTTCATAGGCCGGCGACACGATCACGATCTTGCCGTTCTGGTGCTGGCCCATGCGGTGGCGGAAATTCGGGTTGTCGCCATTGGCATCGAACGTCACCTTGCCGATCAGCGTTTCACGGTTGGTCTTGCGCAATTCATCCGACAGGCCGCCCGGCTTCTTGATGGCGCCGTTGTCCGCTGCGCGCGCAATTGCTTCGAACAGCAGCATCGCCTTCACATAGCCGAACTGCGCGAGGTAATCGACATCCTTGTTGTACATCTTCTTGTAGGTGTCGGAGAAGGTCTTGCCCTCGGGAGTCTTGTACTCCACCGGGAAAGGCAGCAAGGCGGTACCGATGACGTTCGGCATCAGGTCCGGGAAATCGCTGGCCATTTTCGAGGTGGCAAGCGACCACACGCCGACCATCGACTTGACGCCTGGCTTGAGCACCTTGGCGGCGCGAATGATGCCCACATAGTCGTTCTCGTAGCCGCTCATGAAGATCACGTCGGGCTTGTCCTGCAGCTTGATCTTGTTGATGATGGGCTTGAAGTCGGTGATGGCCGGATCGAAGGCATGCATGTTGACCTTGATGTTCTTCGACGAGAGCGACTTCTGCAGGTCCTTGGCGAGGTCGGCGGTCGCTTCCTTGGTGGAATACACGATGGACACCGACTGCGCCTTCATTTCCTGCAGCAGCTGTTGCACGGCCAGTTCATAGCCGCGCGTGTTGTTGATGCGGAAGAAGGTCTTGTAGCCGCGCTTGGTGAGGTCTTCGCTGACGCCGCCGGCGGTGATGTAGGTCAGGTTCAGGCGATTGGCCGCATCCGAGGCCGGGCCGATGATGTTGGAGCCGTAGCCGCCGATGATGGCGACGGAACCGTCCGAGGCAAGCTTCTCCACTGCAGCGACTGCCTTTGCCGGCGCGGACTCGTCGTCCACGGTGACGACCTTGATCTTGTGCTTGCTCGTCTTGTTGAAGATTTCGGCGGCGGCGCGGATACCTTCATCGAAAGCATTGCCCGAGCGCGCGAGGCTGCCCGTCATCGGCATGTGAGCGCCGACCTTGAATTCGTCAGCGGATGCCGAGAAGGCGGCAAATGCCGCGCCGAGGGCGGCGATGGTTGCAACGATACCTGACTTGAGTCTCATGTCTCTTCCTTCTTGTCGAGTGAAATATCAGTGGTGAGTGATCAATGGTGTGCGGCTTGCGCAGCACGTTGCTGCAATTCCTTCTTCATGACCTTGCCTGTCGCTGCCGCCGGCAGCTGTTCGAGAATCACGATCTCGGAGGGAATCTTGTATGGCGAGAGATTGGCTTTCAGGTGGGCGTGCAATTCCACCATGTCGATGGTGGCGCCGCGCACCGGCTCGATGAAAGCAACCACCTCTTCGTTGCCTTCCACCGTGCGACCGACCACCGCCGACTGCACGATGAGCGGATGCGCGTTGAGTGCCTGCTCGACTTCCACCGGGTACACGTTGAAGCCGGAGCGGATGATGAGTTCCTTGCTGCGGCCGACGATGAAGATGGCGCCGTCCGGCCCCATGCGCGCGAGGTCGCCGGTGCGCAACCAACCGTCGGGCGTGACGGTGTCGGCGGTGAGCTCCGGCGCGCGGTAGTAGCCCTTCATCACGTTCGGCCCGCGCACCCACAACTCGCCTATGCCTTCCGGATCGTTCTCGGCGCCGTTCAGCCTGACATCGATGCCGGGTATCGGCTGGCCGACGGAACAATCGCTGCGATGGATGTCCAGTCGCGTCTGGCAAATGGAAGGGGATGCCTCCGTCATGCCGTAGCCGTTTTGCAGCGGCACGCCGAAGGTTTTCTCGAAGGCGATCTTGAGCGGCTGGGTCAGCGGCGCACCGCCCGACTGCGCCACGCGCAGGCACGGCGCGCGCAGCGGCGTGGCTGTCGTTTCGCTCCATTCGAGCAGCTTGGCATACATGGCCGGCGCACCGTGCAACACACTGACGTTCTGCTCGGCCAGCGCACGCGCCAGCGCTTCCGGCTGGAAGCGTGCCGCCAGCACGATGCCTGCACCGGCAAGCAGCGAGGCAACCAGCACCGCCGACAAGCCATACACATGCGAGAACGGCAGCACGCCGTACACCACGTCTTGCGGCACCAGCTTGCGCAGGTCGAGCGCGTTGGCGCCGATGAACAGCAGGTTGGCATGGGTCAGCATGACGGCCTTCGGCGCGCCCGTCGTGCCCGAGGTATAGACCATCGCGGCGATCTGCTGTGCCGGGTCGTCCTGCACCGGCTCGGGCACCGCCGCTTCATTCAAGGGGCCGAGCAGGAATTCGCCCATGCCGGGCCAGTTCACCACTTCGGCACCGCGCTGCTCGCCGTGCGCTTTGGCCTGCGGTGAAGTCGCGGAAAAGTACAAGGCGCGGCGCGCGCCGGAGTGCGACAGGAAGTTGGCGATTTCGCGTTCCGATAGCCGCGCGTTGACCGTCGCCGACCAGGCATCGAGCCGGCTGACGGCAAGAATGCAGACCGCGAGCGCGGCGGAATTTTCAGCCACAAGCAATACGCGGTCGCCGGCACGCACGCCGGCGTCGCGCAAGCGCTGCGCGACCGCTTCAACGTTGGCGGAGAGTTCGCCGTAGGTCATCGACATGCTGCCGTCGTCCAGCGCCATGCGCTCCGGCTGCGACAGCGCCCAGTCTTGAAACGCCTCGTGAATGCGGCGCGGCGCGCTCTTGGGCTCCACTTTCTGAATCATTCCGTCTCCGGCTTTGTTGTTCGTCTACATGCGATGCAGTGTCTCAAGCTGCGAGCGCAGATACTGGCATAAGGACTTTGAAATTGCAATTGATTTTGGAATTCAATTCTGCAATGCAGTTTATTGCCACAAACCAGTCTATCAAAATTCCACGCCCGATATGTCTATCCTATCGAGAGCGTCCGCCAACTGCATCTGCTCGTACTCCCGGGCACGCAAGGCCAGGCACGACAATTCTTGACATCGTAAATCGAAACCCATAAAGTTCCATTTTAGGTATTTTAATTCCACTATGCAGAATTTTAAACGAGGAGAATTCTGATGAGCCTGCCCGAGCGCCCCACTCCCGGTTCTTCCAGTCTTGTTGTCGGCGTTGTCGGCTGCGGCGTCATGGGCAAGGGCATCGTCCAGATCGCGGCCTTGGGCGGCGCAACAGTACGCCTGTTCGACTCACGTGCTGGCGGCGCCGAAGCGGCACGCAAGGACCTGGCGGCGACCATTGGCAAGCTGGCCGAGAAGGGCAAGATCGATGCTGCCAACGCAAACGCCGCCACGGAACGGCTGAAGCCCTGCGCCACGCTCGACGCGCTTGCGGATTGCCATGTGATCGTCGAAGCCATCGTCGAAGACCTCGATGCCAAGCGTTCGCTGTTTGCCGCGCTCGAAGCCATTGCCGGGCCGGACGCCATCCTCGCCACCAACACCTCCTCGCTGCCGGTGACCGCCATTGCCGCCGGGCTGAAGCGCCCGCAACGCGTCGGCGGCTTCCATTTCTTCAACCCTGTGCCGCTGATGAAGATTGTCGAAGTGATCGGCGGCTTCCATACCGATGAAGCGGTGGTCGATTACCTGCTCGCGCTCGGTCGCCAGTGGGGACACACCGCTGTACGCGCGAAAGACACGCCCGGCTTCATCGTCAACCATGCAGGACGCGGCTATGGCACCGAAGGCTTGCGCCTGCTGGCCGAAGGCGTCGCAAGCGTACCGACGCTCGATGCCATCCTGCGAGACACCGCAGGCTTCCGCCTCGGCCCCTGCGAATTGCTGGACCTCACCGGCCTCGATGTCTCGCATCCGGTGATGGAATCGATCTATCGCCAATACTTCGACGAGCCGCGCTTCCGCCCGCAGGTGCTGACGCGCCAGATGCTGACCGCTGGCGCACTCGGCAAGAAATCCGGCCAAGGCTTTTACCGTTACGACGCAGAAGGAAAGAAGCAGGCGATCGATGAACCGCCGCAGCGCACGCTGCGACCGAAGACGGTGTGGATCAGCCAGGAGCGTCCGGAACTTGCGGAACGCATCGCGTCGCTCGCCGCCGCCGCCGGCGTCTCGCTCGAATCCGGCGCGCACCCGAGCGATGAAGCGCTGTGCATCGTCACCCCGCTCGGCGAAGACGCCACCACTTGCGCCGTGCGTGAACAGCTCGATGCGCGCCGCACCGTCGGCGTTGAAGCGCTGTTCGATACGAGCCGTCGCAGCGTCGTGATGACCACGCCAGCCACCGATGCCGATTACCTCGCGATGGCATGCGGCGTGTTCGGCGCGACTGGAAAGCCTGTCAGCGTGATTCGCGACAGCGCCGGCCTCGTAACGCAACGCGTGGTGGCGCATATCGTCAACGTCGCCTGTGAAATCGCGCAGCAAGGCATCGCCGACCCGCAAGACATCGACCAGGCAGTCACTCTCGGGCTCGGCTATCCGCTGGGCCCGCTCGCATGGGGCGATCGCCTCGGCGCGAGCACCGTATTCACCATCCTCAAAAACCTCGAACAGCAGACCGGCGACATGCGCTACCGGGCCAGCCCCTGGCTGCAACGGCGCGCCCTGCTCGGCCTCTCGCTGCACCACAAGGAGATCTGATCCATGCTCGACGCTTACCTGTACGACGGCTTGCGCACGCCCTTCGGCCGCCATGCCGGCGCCCTTTCCCCGGTCCGTCCCGATGACCTCGTTGCCGACGTGATGCGTGCGCTGGTGGCGCGCAATCCGTGGGACGCAGTGCAGATCGAGGACGTGATCCTCGGCGACACCAACCAGGCGGGCGAGGATTCGCGCAACGTCGCACGCAACGCGCTGCTTGCCGCCGGCCTGCCGGTCACCATCGGCGGCCAGACGGTAAACCGCCTGTGCGCCAGCGGCCTTGCTGCAGTGGTCGATGCGGCACGCGCAGTGACTTGCGGCGAAGGCGATCTCTTCATCGCGGGCGGCGTGGAAAGCATGAGCCGCGCGCCCTTCGTCGTCGCGAAATCCGAATCCCCGTTCAGCCGCGACTTCAAGGTGTTCGACACCACCATCGGCGCGCGCTTCCCGAATCCGGTGGTCACGAAAACTTACGGCGCCGACACCATGCCCGAGACCGGCGACAACGTCGCACGCGACTTCGGCATTACGCGCGAACAGGCGGATGCCTTCGCGCTCGCCTCGCAGATGAAATTCCATGCCGCGCAACAGGACGGTTTCTTCGCCGGCGAAATCCATCCGGTCAACGTCCCGACCGGCAAGAAGACGCCGCCCAAGGTGGTGGACAAGGACGAGCATCCGCGCCCCGAGACCACAGCCGATACGCTCGCCAAACTCAAGCCGCTGTTCGAAGGCGGCGTGGTCACTGCAGGCAATGCATCCGGCATCAACGACGGCGCTGCCGCGCTGCTGATCGGCAGCCGTGCCGCTGGCGAGAAAGCCGGCAAGGCGCCGATGGTGCGTATCCGCGCCGCGGCTGTTGCCGGCGTCGAGCCGCGCATCATGGGGGTCGGCCCGGTGTTTGCCATTCGCAAGGCGCTGGAGCGCGCCAACCTGACGCTGGCCGACATGGACATCATCGAAATCAACGAAGCCTTTGCCAGCCAGGTGCTGAGCTGCCTGAAGCTGCTCGGCGTCGCGCTCGACGACAGCCGCGTCAATCCGAACGGCGGCGCCATTGCCGTCGGCCATCCGCTCGGCGCATCCGGTGCGCGCCTCGCGCTCACCGCCAGCCGCGAACTCGCGCGACGCAACGCGCGCTACGCAGTAGTGAGCCTGTGCATCGGCGTCGGCCAGGGCCTGGCCGTCGTACTCGAACGAATCTAATCAAGGGAGACAACAATGAAAGCCAAGGCACAATTCCACTGGGACGATCCGCTGCTGCTGAACGACCAGCTCACCGACGACGAACGCATGGTGCGCGAGGCCGCGAACGCCTATTGCCAGGACAAGTTGCAACCGCGCGTGCTCGAAGCCTTCCGTCATGAGAAGACCGATCCCGCGATCTTCCGCGAGATGGGCGAACTCGGCCTGCTCGGCCCGACGATTCCCGAAGAGTACGGCGGCCCCGGCTTGAACTACGTCAGCTACGGACTGATTGCGCGCGAAGTCGAGCGCGTCGACTCCGGTTACCGCTCGATGATGAGCGTGCAGTCCTCGCTGGTGATGGTGCCGATTTACGAATTCGGTACCGAGGCGCAGAAGCAGAAATATCTTCCGAAACTTGCAAAGGGTGAGTGGATCGGCTGCTTCGGCTTGACCGAACCCAACCACGGCTCCGATCCGGGCTCGATGGTCACGCGCGCAAAGAAAGTACAAGGTGGTTTCAAGATCAGCGGCGCGAAGATGTGGATTTCGAATTCGCCAATCGCCGATGTGTTCGTCGTATGGGCGAAGGACGACGAAGGCGCGATTCGCGGCTTCATTCTCGAGAAAGGCATGAAGGGACTCAGTGCTCCGGCGATCCACGGCAAGTTTGGCTTGCGTGCTTCGATTACCGGCGAGATAGTCATGGATGAGGTGTTCTGCCCGGACGAAAACGCCTTCCCGGACATTCGCGGTTTGAAGGGCCCGTTCACCTGCCTCAACAGCGCGCGCTACGGCATTGCCTGGGGTGCGCTCGGTGCGGCGGAATCATGCTGGCACATTGCGCGCCAGTATGTGCTCGACCGCAAGCAGTTCGGCAAGCCGCTCGCTGCCAATCAGTTGATCCAGAAAAAGCTGGCCGACATGCAAACCGAAATCACGCTCGGCCTGCAAGGCTGCCTGCGCCTCGGCCGCATGAAGGATGAAGGCACCGCTGCCGTCGCCGTGACCTCGATCATGAAGCGCAATTCCTGCGGCAAGGCACTCGATGTAGCTCGCATGGCGCGCGACATGCTGGGCGGGAACGGCATCTCCGACGAGTTCGGCATCATCCGCCACATGGTGAACCTCGAAGTGGTCAACACCTACGAAGGCACGCATGACATCCACGCGCTGATCCTCGGCCGCGAGCAGACCGGCATCGCCGCTTTCTGACCTGAGGACAAAGAGAACGAAGAGAACGATATGGACCTCAACTTCACCCAGGAAGAAACCGCCTTCCGTGAGGAAGTGCGCGAGTTCGTCGCGCATGCCTTGCCGGCGGATATACGGCACAAGGTGCTGAACGGCCTCATCCTTGAGTCGACCGATTACACTCGCTGGCAAAAGATCCTGCACGCCAAGGGCTGGGGCGGCGCCGCATGGAAAAAAGAATTCGGCGGCACCGGCTGGAACGCGGTGCAGCAATACATCTTCGAAGAAGAATGTGCCGCCGCCGGTGCGCCGCGCGCGATTCCCTTCGGCCTGAAAATGGTCGCACCGGTCATCATGCAATTCGGCTCGGCGGCGCAGCAGGAACGCTTCCTGCCGAAGATCCTCGCTGCCGACGAATGGTGGTGCCAGGGCTACTCCGAACCCGGCTCAGGCTCCGACCTCGCTTCGCTCAAGACGCGTGCCGTCCGTGAAGGCGACCACTACCTCGTCAACGGCCAGAAGACCTGGACCACGCAAGGCCAATACGCCGACTGGATCTTCTGCCTGGTGCGCACCGACACCGAAGTCAAGCCGCAGCAAGGCATCTCCTTCCTGCTGATCGACATGAAGACGCCGGGCATCACGGTACGGCCGATCATCACAATGGACGGCGCGCATGAAGTCAATGAAGTGTGGTTCGAAAACGTGCGCGTACCGGTCGAGAACCTCGTCGGTGAAGAGAACAAGGGCTGGACCTACGCCAAGTTCCTGCTCGGCCACGAGCGCACCAACATCGCCGGCATCGGCATCGCCAAGCGCGAACTCGCGCGCCTGAAGCGCATCGCCACGCTCGAAACCAAGCACGGCAAGCCGCTGATCAAGGACCCGATGTTCGCCGCGCGCATCGCACAAATCGAGATCGATCTCACCGCACTGGAAATCACCAACCTGCGCGTGTTGTCGGCCGAAGCGGAACGCCGCGCTCCGGGCCCGGAAGCCTCGATCCTGAAGATCAAGGGCACCGAAATCCAGCAGGCGATCACGGAGCTGCTGGTACAAGCCGCCGGTCCCGCCGCACTCGCGCTGCGCCGCGAAGCGATGGCCGCCGGTTACCAGGGCGATGCAGTCGGCCCGTTCTACGCGACACCGCTTGCCGCGCAATACCTGAACATGCGCAAGCTATCGATCTACGGCGGCTCGAACGAAATTCAAAAGAACATCATCTCGCAAATGATCCTTGGTCTTTAACTGACGTATCTAGACTTGTGCGGCTTCAGGAAGGGGTATTGGGCTTTTTGGCGGGGAACATCTGCAACACTTCAATGTGTCCGGCTTCCAAGGAAAAAATTTATCTACCGAAGAAGCATGTCAGGCAAAGGCTGTTAACGTAAGCATTGCCTTTGTGCCCCGCCAAAAAGCCCAATACCCCTTCCTGAAGCCGCACAAGTCCGTAAAGGAAAACAAATGGACTTCAAATTCAGCGAAGAACAGCAAATGCTGCAAGACACCGCCCGCCGCTTCATCGCGAAGGATTACAACTTCGAAAC
>DASVLM010000535.1:0-3114 GCA_036384875.1 Noviherbaspirillum sp. | reverse complement strand
CGGCCAGGCGCCAACCAAGTGGCAAAAGTCGCTCTATCCCAAGGAATATCAAAGCAAGATTCATATCGTTCACGAGGGGATCGATACGGCGAACGTGAAGCCGGATGCCGACGCATGCTTTGCGCTACCAAATTCTGATGTGGTATTCACGCCAGCTGACGAGGTTGTGACCTATGTCGCACGCAATCTCGAACCCTATCGCGGCTTCCCCAGCTTCATGCGCAGCCTGCCGGCGATACTGTCGGCGCGGCCCAAGGCGCAGGTGCTGGTCGTGGGAGGCGATGACGTGAGTTACGGCACGCGTCTGCCCGACGGCAAAACGTATCGGCAGCAGTTGCTGGACGAGGTGGGCAAGGATATCGACCTCGCGCGCGTGCACTTCCTGGGCAAGGTGCCGTATTCCTCGTTCGTGCGGATTCTGCAGGTATCGAGCGTGCACGTCTATTTGACCTATCCGTTCGTGCTGTCCTGGTCGATGCTGGAAGCGATGTCGGCCGGTTGCGTTATCGTCGGCTCGCGGACGCAACCGGTCGAGGAAGTGATCAAGGATGGCGAAAACGGCGTGCTCGTGGATATTTTCAAGCCGGCGGAGATTTCCGCCAAGGTGATCGATGTTCTGGCGCGCAGGCAGGACTACCTTGGCTTGCGGGCCAATGCGCGCAAGTCCATCGTGGAGCAGTACGATCTGCGCTCGATTTGCCTGCCGGCGCAGTTGCGCTTGATGAATATGGCGGCGAGAGGCATGCTGTAGCGCCGCCACCTCTTTTTATGACAGCATCGCCGCGAACAACCTGTAGTTGACCATGACGGCATTAGACATCAATTTGGCGACCTTTGGGTCGCTGATCGAGTTGATGGCTCCCGAGATTTCAACTAAATGATCCGCATCCATCGGTCCGTGCGACGACAGGAACCTCGTTCCTTGCCCTTCAGCGAGTTTTAGTGCTTTGGCTACGCCTTTGCTGACCTGGCTGCCAAGCCGCTGCGAAATCATTTCCAGAGCGAACACCATGGCAAATGCGATCGCGCCGTGCTGCCGCTCCGCAACGTGGTAGTTGAACGCGTTCATCGCCTGGATTTCCGGACGGGGCAAGCCCTTTTTGACTTGCTCTACAAACTCTTCGCCGCCGATGTCGCGGCAATCGTCGAGCACCCACAACTCGTGACCTTTTTCATCTTCGATGTGCTCGTATAGCGCGTAGCGGACGACGGAATAGTCGTCGGCACAGCGGCTGGCGCCCACTGCCATGGTGGGGCAGAAATGCCAGACGACGTGATACAAATCATTCAAAAACTGCCTGTAGCGTTCGGCCGACACCGTGCCGGCGCGGACTGCGACGATGAACGGCAGCGTGGCGTAGCTCTCGAGAATCGCGGCGCTTTCCTCTTTTAACTGTTCAAATAACACTTTTTCTCCTTCCCTTGAATTATTGCGGTGGTGCAATATGCTTTGGCAAGCCAATTTTTATTTTAATCAACTGAAGGAGAAAACGATATGAACATGTTGGCGACCCCGGAAATTCTTGGCGTGGGCAAGCGCTATGCGCAATTGGTCAATGAATTCGACGCTGAGACTAGAACGCTATGGTCATACATGAAGCCCGCTGGACGGGCCTGTTTCAACAGCGATCTGCTGAAGGATATTGCGGATTTCGAAGATACCCTGCGGATCAACCATGGGCATTACTTTGCTGATGGTGACCTTTTACCGGTGAACTATGTCGTCTTTGCCTCATGTGTCCCGGGAATTTTTAATCTGGGCGGCGATCTGGCAACGTTTCGTGCCAAGATCCAGTCCGGCGACAGCGATACACTCAAGAAGTATGCTTATCGCTGCATTGACAATATCTGGAATCGCCTGAATCACTATCAAACCGACATAGCGACGATATCGCTGGTTCAAGGGCAGGCGCTGGGCGGGGGCTTTGAAGCGGCCTTGACGGCGGATGTGTTGATTGCGGAGGAAGGTTCGACTTTGGGTTTGCCGGAAATTCTGTTTAATTTGTTCCCTGGCATGGGCGCGCTGAGCCTTCTCGCGCGCAAGGTGGGCTTGCGTCTGGCGGAGGAGATTGTCCTTTCGGGTGAAACGTACTCCGCGCAGACGCTACACGAATGGGGGGTGGTCGACGTGCTCGCTCCGACAGGCGAGGGCAGGAGAGCGGTCGAAAAATGGATTCAACGCCAGGCTCGGCGGCGCAATGGCTACCTCGCGGTACAGCGTTCGAAGCAACGCATCATGCCGATCAGCTATGATGAATTGATCGGTATCGCGGATATTTGGGTCGCTTCGGCGATGCAACTGAAGGACCGCGACTTGAAGATGATGGCGCGCTTGGTGCAGGCACAAAATCGTATCGGCGATCCCATGCAGCTAAATTAGGTTTGCGGCGCTTTAGCCAGATCAAGCAAATCGCTGACTTTTTTCAGCAAGGTATGCGGGAGCACCGGTTTGCCAAGGGCGGATAGCCCCAATGCATTGAGCCTCGACTGCGTTGCGTCGCTGGCGTCTGCAGTTAAGACGACGATCTTCAGGGAGGGGTAGCGCACACGCATTTCCAGCGCGACATCGTCTCCCAACTCTTTTTCCAGGTGAAGGTCGGTCACCAGCAGGGAAGGCTCCGGCACGCCGTCAAGAGCGGCCAGCAGGCCTTGGCGATCACGCGCGCTAACGACTTGTGCACCGCAATCTGCGAGGTAAGTGCCGAGGGAATTCCTGACGTTTGCATCGTCGTCCAGCACGGCGACCACGCGACCGTCGAGGCGGCATTCATGGTTGGGCGTCTGGCGGGCGGCTTGATTCGCGGCGGGCAAGGGCGCGAGCGGAACCTTCAGGCGGAACACGGTACCGTGGTCGACACGGGAAGACAGCGTGAGTTCTGCGCCAATGCGTTCGGACAGGCGTTTCACGATCATCAGGCCCAAACCGTGTCCCTTGCGCGCCGTATTGCGTTTTCCCTGGTAAAACGCATCGAATATCCGCTCGTGTTCGTATTCCGGGATACCGAATCCGGTATCCCACACTTGCACGCTGCAGCTGCTTCCCCTCTTGCGAAACGCCACCAGCACGCCGCCACGCCGGGTATTGCGAAACGCATTGGAGATCAAATTGTCGAG
>DASVLM010000534.1:0-3072 GCA_036384875.1 Noviherbaspirillum sp. | reverse complement strand
CTCGACAAGAAATACCTCGCCCAGCGGGCTTCGCTGATCGGTGAAAAATCGATGGGGACGGCAAAGTTCGGCACGCCACCGGGCATGTCGAACCTCGCCTGGGGCCTCGATACGTCGCCTGAGTTTCCCTGCACATCGCATATTTCGATTGTCGATGCGAAAGGCAATGCGCTATCGATGACGACCACGATCGAGGATCAGTTCGGCTCGAGGCAGATGGTGGACGGCTTCCTGTTGAATAACCAGCTTACCGATTTCTCATTCGACTCGGTCGATGCCAACGGCCCGATCGCCAATCGAGTACAGGCCGGCAAGCGTCCGCGCAGTTCAATGTCGCCCACGCTGGTGTTCGACAAGGCGACCAAAAAAATTATCCTCTCCACTGGATCTCCGGGCGGATCGGCCATCATCAATTACGTCGCCAAGGTGCTGGTCGGCACGCTCGACTGGGGCTTGAACGTGCAGCAGGCGATCAACCTTCCCAATTTCGGTAGCCGCAACGGTCCCACAGAACTGGAGCAGGGCAGGGTATCCGAGGCTTTGGTCGATCAGCTGAAGGTCAAGGGACACAACGTGCGCGTGATGGAACAGACCTCCGGCCTGCAAGGCATCATGCGCACCAATATCCATGGCGAAGAAATGTGGTTCGGCGGCGCCGATCCGCGCCGCGAAGGCATCGTCATGGGTGACTGAGCATTGGCGGGTTCGCAAAGATGGCGGTGGCAATGGCATCGCCTTCGCGTACCCAACCGCGGTACATGCCGGTTGTGTTGAAGGGCATGACCAGGTTGCCGGCCCTGTCGATCGCAATCAGGCCGCCGCGGCCGCCAATCGTTTCGAGGCGCTCGAAGATGGCTCGATCCGCTGCCTGCTCCAGCGACTCGCCTGCATACATCATTCGAGCAGCCACGTCATACGATGCAACGGTGCGCATGAAATGCTCGCCCGTGCCGGTCGCTGCCACCGCAACGCTGCGATTGTCGGCATAGATGCCGGCGCCGACGACAGGTGAATCCCCGATGCGGCCCGGCTGCTTGTTCGTCATACCGCCAGTGGATACCGCCGCAGCAAGATTGCCGAAACGGTCGCGCGCGACAGCCCCGACGGTGCCGAATTTGGTGTCCGGGTCGATCGGTTCGCAGGTGTCGGCCGTTGCGCCCGCGGCATCGTAGTCCAGCATGCTACCCGCTTCGGCATTGCGTGCCCGACGCAGCTGGTCGAGTCTTTCGGGAGTCGCAAAATATTCCGCCGGAGACGTTTCGATTCCGCGCTCCCTGGCGAAGCGCTCGGCACCTTCGCCGGCCAGCAGCACGCACATCGATTGTTCCATTACTGCGCGCGCCAGCAGAACGGGATTGCGAACTGTCCGTACGCCGGCCACTGCGCCGGCCGCCAATGTCCGGCCATCCATGACGCTTGCATCCATTTCATGCAGGGCGTCGGCGTTGTAAACCGATCCGCGGCCGGCATTGAAGAGCGGGCAGTCTTCCAGTACGCGCACGGCAGCAATGACTGAATCGAGTGCGCTGCCGCCGCCGGCAAGGATGTCCTCGCCCGCGCAGATCGCCTCCTTCAATGCGGCGTGATAGGGTGCCTCGGCTTTAGGATCATGGACGGTCTTGATCGTGCCTGCGCCGCCATGCACGGCGAGGGTGTAGAACGTGTTCATTGCAAGTCGCCCATGAAATCGGAATATGCTTGGACCTTGTTTTCATCCATGCGTTGCGTACCGGCCAAAACAGGTATGGGAATGTTGAACCGGCACCATGGAGTGAGTATAGTGGGCTTCATGGGAGACAAAAAGAAAACGGGACTGCTGCTCACAGGCGGCGGCGCGCGTGCAGCCTATCAAGTAGGTGTGCTGCAGGGCGTGTCCGCGATCCTGGGTGAAGCCGGCTGGACTCGCGAGAAGAATCCCTATGACATCATCTGCGGCACGTCGGCCGGCGCCTTGAATGCAGCTGCGCTGGCATGCTGCGCCGATAATTTCGGCGAAGGACTGCAGCGCGTACTGGAGGTCTGGCAGCACTTTACGGCGGATCAGGTCTATCGTGCGGACTCGCTGGGTGTGATGCGGTCCGGCGCCAGGTGGCTGTCCCTGCTGTCGTTCGGTTGGCTGCTGCGTAAATGGAAGGCCAACCCGCCCAATGCGCTTCTGGACAATACGCCATTGGTGACGCTGCTGCATCGCATGCTCGACCTTCCAAGGCTGGACTCCGTGCTGATGAGCGGCAAGCTGCATGCGCTGGCAGTAACGGCATCTTCCTACACGGCCGGGCATCACATCACGTTCTACCAGACTGAGGCCGACATCGACCCTTGGGTACGTTCGCAGCGAGTCGCATTGCGCAGCCAGATCGGGGTAGAACATCTACTGGCCTCGTCTGCGATCCCGATGATCTTTCCGGCGACTCCCATCTATTGCAATGGCCGCCTCGAATATTGCGGCGACGGTTCGATGCGGCAAATCGCACCGATCTCGCCGGCCATTCACCTCGGCGCCGACAAGTTGCTGGTGATCGGCGCCGGCCGCCTGACCGAACAACCGCGTGAGATTCCAGAGTTCGTTTCCTATCCCTCGCTGGCACAAATTGCAGGCCATGCGCTGTCGAGCATTTTTCTCGACAGCCTCGCAGTGGATATTGAACGCATGACGCGTATTAACCACACGCTGTCGTTGCTGAACGACGAGCAACGTGCCAGGACGCAGTTGCGGCCGGTAGAAATGCTGGTGATTGCTCCATCCGAGCGTCTTGACGAAATCGCCAGCCGAAACGTACACAGCCTGCCGGGGCCGATCCGGGTACTGCTGGGCGGCATTGGAGCAACCGAGGCGCGTGGTGCGGCGCTGGCGTCCTATCTGTTATTCGAGGCCAGTTACACTGGCGAATTGATACAACTCGGGATGCGGGATGCCATGGCGCGTCGCAACGATGTCATGGCCTTCTTCGGTGCTCCTGAACAGGCGGCGGCGCTGCGAGAAGTACGCAAGGCCGGCTGAACTTCCTAGATTGTGGCGAAAAAAAGCGTGTCATTTGGACACGCTTTTTTGATTGAATCAATTGCTTAGTC
>DASVLM010000533.1:0-2348 GCA_036384875.1 Noviherbaspirillum sp. | reverse complement strand
ACCGTGGGCGAAGCACTACCGCATGTATGACTACGTGGTCGACGAGTTACCCAAACTTGTCGAGACACATTTTCCGGCCAATGGAGCATGTTCGATCAGCGGCCATTCGATGGGTGGCCATGGCGCACTGACGATCGCATTGCGCAACCCCGGCCGCTACCGCAGCGTATCGGCGTTCGCGCCCATCGTTGCGCCAAGCCAGGTTCCGTGGGGCGTGAAGGCGTTCTCGACCTACCTCGGCGAGGACCGCGAGGCGTGGAAACAATATGACGCTGTCGAATTGGTGAAGGCGGGCTGCAAGCTGCCTGCCCTGCTTGTCGACCAGGGCGAAGCGGACGAGTTTCTGGCATCCCAGTTGAAGCCGCAGCTTCTGCGCGAGGCATGTGAGGATGCGGGATACTCCTTGCAATTGAACTTGCGCCCGGGCTTCGACCACAGCTTTTATTTCATCGCGAGCTTCATCGGAGAGCATCTGGATTTTCATGCAAACTACTTGAAGTAGTGCGATCCTGCCAGTCCGATGATGATCAGCATCAGGCTGTTCGACATCGGACTTTTGTTTGGCATGCTGCTGCGGCCGTACCTTACATGTTGGCCACCATGTATTGCTCCCTTACCGCGAGTCCGCTGTGCGGCAGATTCGCTGCCGTCACCGTAGCGATGTAGTCCGCATATTTGTATTGCACCCGCGCCGTCTGGATCGCAGCGCTCTGCAGTGCCTCCGGTGACGCATCGCCGAATGCAACTGGTGGCTTGCCAAGGGTTTCCTCCAGCTTGTCGACTGCCGACGACCATGCCTGGGCGACTCCGGCCGCATCCAGCCCGCGCCGGTAGATATCCACGCCGATCAGTTTTCCGTCCGTGCCGAAGCTGAGCCATAGTTCGCTGACTGCAGGCCCCTCAATGCCAAGAGCCTTGGCGCTCACCCCGCGGCATCGCAAAAAACGATAACCGCGAACGATGCTTTCACACGCGGCCCCCTTCTCGCTCGCCCATGCTTGCGCATCACGCTCGGTCGTGTGCTCAAGCACCATGGAGGCAACAGCGGGCCGGGCCGGCGCCGCCATGTCTCCTCGCAGCCCGGCGAGCCCAGCCTTCCTCATCTTCTCGACTTGCGCGGTGCTTACCTCATCGACCGGACAATGCACCCCTAGTGCACTGAGCAGCGGCCGGGCGGAACGGGTATGCATCCAGCCGATCACCAGCGTGGCCAGCAGGATGAATCCCGATGAGGCGAGCGCCGCTTTCCGAAGGCGCGGCGCAATCATGATTGGCAGTTTGCAGAAGTATTGGGGCCGAGATAAACCGGTTTCGACGACACGATGTCCGGCTTCAATCCAACCAGCGTCGGGGCGACCCGGTTAATGTAAGCATCGGGAACGCCATCGCCTTTCATGACGGCCGCCAGGTCGGTCATGAACTGATCGAACACGCAGCCCGGAATCCCGATATCGCTATGCGCGGTTTTCATGTCTTCGCAGGTTTGCGTCGTGCCGTCCGCCGACACATTGCCCGGGTAGGAATAAGGCCCGCCGAGCACGGCATTGAACTGCAGCCGCAGGCAGGCTTTGAGGCGATCCGGGCTGTCATGCCCCGGCTTTCCGATGTTCGCAAAATACGGCGCCTCTTTCGGATCTGCGAGCAATCCGCTGACGGCGTCATCCACCACCTTCGAAACGGCAGCCGGCGCTGCTGTATCTCCGCCAAGCGCCATCCAGATATCCTTGTTTTGCGGGTATTGAGTCAGCGGCTCGTCACTACCGCCGCAAGCGGCCAAGATCGAACAACCGAATAGCAGTATCGGCAAGAAGATGCGTTGCATGTTGAGTCTCCATGGAAAATTGGGCAGTGAATTCGAGCTGCCGATGACCGGCAGCACCGAACGGACATGCTGTGCGCTGATATGTCCTTGGCGATATACGCAGCGCTGCCCGAAATGGATTCAACATTTTTTTCAATTGCTTTTCAGGTATCGAGCGGCCGGATTGCAGTCAGCAGGAATACGCCGAAATCGCCTTGCGGCTTGTGAACCACGCTGGCCGAAGAGACTTTCACAGACTGGAATCCCGCTTCAGAAGCTGCCTTGGCGAATTCTGTCCTGTCGAAGCCGTGGTGGAACACGCCCGTATCTTCGGTATGGAAACCGCCATCCTCGGTGTCGAGGTCGGAGATGGCGATGAAGCCCCCGCCCTTCACCATTGCATGGAACTTTTTGAACATGGCGCCGACGTCTTCGATGTGATGCATCGTCATCGAGGAAATGATGCCATCAACTTGCAGAGGGAGATCGGAGCTTGCAAGATCGACTTCCCGGATATCGAGTTCGCATGGCAACCGATCTCGCTTTT
>DASVLM010000532.1:0-4444 GCA_036384875.1 Noviherbaspirillum sp. | reverse complement strand
AAGTATAGTGCCCACGGCCTCAGGTGCGTGCGGTTTTGCGCGTGCGCTTGACTTCGTACATGGCCTGGTCGGCACGGTGCACCAGCATGTCGGGATCGTCGCCGTGGTCGGGAAACACCGCGTAGCCGATGCTGGCGCCGAGGGGGAGCCGGTGCTCGTCGAATTCCAGCGGGTCCTTGCCGATCCGGTCGGCGAGGCGATGGCAATACTGTTCGACGACCGACGGATTGTCCACGCGCGACAGGATGAGGCCGAACTCGTCGCCACCCAGGCGCGCCACGGTATCCGACTGGCGGCAGCCTTGGGCAAGGCGTGCAGCGACTTCGCGGATGGCGGCGTCGCCGGCGCGGTGACCGAGGCTGTCGTTGATGGGCTTCAGGCCGTCCATGTCGATGTTGAGCACGGCAACGCGTTCGGCATAGCGCTTTGCCTGCGCCAGCGTCTGCCGCAGGCGATCGAAATACAGGGCGCGGTTCGCCAGGCCGGTCAGCGCATCGTGGGTGGCGCGATGGTAGAGTTCGCTCGTCTCGAATTGCGCCGCATGGAACATCGCCGCCGCAACCAGTTCGGAAAGCAGGTTCAGCAGTTCGACATCGGTCTGCGAAAAAGCGTGCACGCTGGGCGACATCGCCTTGATCACGCCTACCGTCGAATCGAGGTGGTTCAGCGGCACCACGATCATGGAACGCAGGCCGACCTTGCGGCAGGCTTCGCGGTCGACGCGTTCGTCGGTTTCGGAATCATCGCAGACGAGAATCTTCCGCTCCTGCACGCACAGCCCGGACAGGCTTCCCTCCCTGCCGATGCGTAACCCAAGCTGGTTTGCGGCGCTACCGGAAGCGGCCCGGTAGACCATGTCGTCGCCTTCCGCCAGTTCGACCACGGCACCGACGGCGTTCGTCAGTAGCTGCGTGCGCTCGGCCGCCAGCGCCATCACGTTGCCAAGGTCCATGCCCGCCTTGGCAATTTCCGTCTGCGTACGAATGATCTCCAGCAACGCCGACTTGCTGGGCGCAGTGTCTTCCTTGTTATTTTTCATTGCTCTCTCGTGAAGTAATGCTTTGCCGGCGCCTGTCTTTTGCAGGGCTCATGCTTGCCATGTTGGCACAGACGGTTCCGGGCGACAACAGGCCGGTGGCTATGCAAGGTGCTGCGCCAATTGTAAAAATACAATACCGCTTCACTGCGGGTAGCACCGATCGGATCACCAACAATTTCTTCTTGAACGCGAATCCTTTTGCGCATATCCGCCCTCTTTGTCTGCACCGCTACGGAAAGCTGTTTCCGGCAGCGGGAATCGATGAACCCATGAGAGGAGCTATGATGCTGATTCCCAAAAATGTAGGACCGAAAGAACGTGTGGCGCGAATTGTGGCCGGATTGGCAATGGTGCTGTGCGGCCTGCTCTGGCTTGGCTGGACCCCGCTCGGCATCGCCGTTGCCGTTGCCGGCGGCGCCAGCGTGGTGTCCGGCTTGATCCGGTATTGCCCTGCCTGCGCCATCGCCGGCAAGGGCGCGTCCGGAAACTGCAGGGATGGCGCATGAACATACAACCGCAGACCTTCTCCGCCGCCCAGGCCGGCGACCCGGCCGCGCTGGAACTGTTGCTGAAGCAGTTGCGTCCCGACATACGGCGCTATGCCACGTTCCAGTGCAAGCGTTCGTCCGCCGTCGACGACGTGGTGCAGGAAGCGCTCATCATCCTGTTCCGCAAGGTCGGCACGATCCAGAGCGCAGCAGCCTTGCGCGCATGGCTGCTGAAGGTCGTGGCGCGATTGTGCATTCTGCCGGCGCTGCTGTTCCTGCGCGGCGTGGATGAAGTATCGCACCTGGAAAACTCGGCCCGTTTCGCCAGCATGCCGACCGACGAATTGCGCATCGACCTCGTCCGTGCGCTGGAGTCGCTGCCGGTGCAATACCGCGAAGTGATCGTGCTGCGCGACCTGCAGGAGATGACGATCAATGAAATCGCCCAGCAGGTCGGCATCACACGTGAAGCGGCGAAGAGCCGGCTGCATCGGGCGCGTGCCCTGGTGAGGGAATACCTGCTGCCGAAAGGCGCGCCATGAAACTCTTCAGGCGCAGTGCGAGCGGCTTGTTTGCAAGCGAAAGCATGGCCGGCCATCTGATACGCGGCGCGGTCGGCATGATGTTGCTGGTGTGGGCGGTGCGGCACCAGGCGCAGATCGGCTGGTCGCTGCTGGCGGCGTTCGGCGCGCTGCTCGCGTTTCGCGGCTGTCCGGTGTGCTGGACGATCGGGCTGGCGGAGACGGTGGCGCAGAAGTGGCGGCGGTTCTGCGCGCTCCGGAAATCCGGACCTGGCTGAACGTCAGGCCAGCTTCTTCGCCGGCGTGACCTCCTTCGCCACCTGCAGGAATGCCTTCGCCGCCGGCGTTGCCTGCCGCAGGTCGCGCACTGCCAACCCGACCCGGCGCCGGGCGGCTGGCTTGAGCGGCAGGCGGACGAAGCCGGGGTGGGTCTTCTCGACGCGGTCCGGCAAGGCGAGTTCCGCGACGATCGCGACGCCGTCGCCGCGCTCGACCATGCCGAGGATGGTGATGACCTGGCTGATGCGGTAGCGCACTTGCGGCACCAGGCCGGCGGCGGTGAACAGCGGTTCGATCAGTGCGGCGCAACCCGCTTCGCTCATGATGAAGGGCGTATCGCACAGATCGGCCAGCGCGACCGCGCGGCGTTGCGCAAGCGCATGCGTTGACGGTACCAGTGCCACCAGCTGGTCTTCCACCAGCGAGACGGTATCGAAACGCTCGTCGGGCAGCACTACGAAGCCGACGTCGACGCGGCGCTCCAGTATCCATTGCCCCACTTCGTCGTCGCCGCCTTCGTCGATATGCACCTCGATGTCCGGATAGCGCTCGCGATAGGCCGCAAGGATCGCCGGCAGCAATTTCAGCGACGAGGTCGGCCCGAACGAGCCGATGCGCAGCGAACCGCGATTCAGGCCGCGCGCGGCGGCGATCTCCTGACGCATCGCTTCCGACAGGCCGAGCATCTCGCGCGTGCGCAGCAGCAGCTGCTTGCCGATTTCCGTGACTTCAACGCTGGACTGATGGCGGACGATGAGGTCCACGCCCCACTCGCGCTCCAGCGATTTCAATGCATGCGACACGGCCGACTGGCTGATGCCGAGCTTCGACGCCGCCGCCGTGAAGCCGCGCAATTCCGCCACCAGGGCAAAGATTTCGAGTTGGGTGAAGGTCATTTCGCCGTTCCTGTTGCCATGAGCTTTTACTCATTTTTTCATGAATTGATATTAGGATTAATATATACGTCACCCGCTTCCACAACAAGCCCGTCGCAAGGCCTGCCAATCTGACATGAGCACATCCGCATCGACTTCCACGCCTCTCTCCATCGCTGCCGACACCACCTCGCCGATGGTGTACATCAAGCTGGTTTTCGTCACCTTGTTCTGGGGCGGCACCTTCATCGCCGGCCGCCTGTTGGCGCAGACCATGCCGCACATGACGGCGGCCACCGGCCGCTATGCGGTCGCGGTTGTGCTGCTGGTGCTCCTTGCATGGAAGAAGGAAGGCGGCCTGCCGCGCCTGAACAAGTCACAACTGGTCGGCACTATGGCGCTCGGGCTGACGGGCATGTTCCTCTACAACGCCTGCTTCTTCGCTGCGCTGGCGCGCATGCCGGCCGGACGCACGGCGCTGTTCGTGGCGCTCAATCCCATCGTCACTGCGCTGGCCTCGGCGGTATTGTTCCGTGAGAGGCTTGGCGCGGTGAAGTGGCTGGGCATCGTCATCGCGCTGATCGGGGCGACAGTGATCATCACGCGCGGCGACCTGCTCGGCACGCTGCACGACATCAGCCAGTCGATCGGCGTGGGCGAGCTGCTGATGTTCGTCGCCATCACGGCCTGGGCGGCCTATACGCTGATCGGCCGCAACGTGCTGAAAGGCCTGTCGCCCATCGCCGCAACAACCTACGGATCGATGTGGGGACTGGGCTTTCTTGCTTGCGGCGCAGCGTTCGAGTTCCCGGGAATCGAGTGGTCGAAGTTCGGCTGGCAGGTGTGGGCGGCGATTCTGTATCTCGGCGCCTTCGGCACCGTGATCGGTTTCGTGTGGTACTACGAAGGGGTGAAGGCGATCGGGCCGTCGCGCACGGCAGTGTTCAACAACCTCGTGCCCGCCTTCGGGATCGCGCTCGCGGCGCTGCTGCTGGGCGAACCCATCCTGGTGTCGATGGTGGTGGGCGGCGTGCTGACGATCATCGGCGTGACACTCACAAACCGGCCAAGTCGCAGCTGACATGCCCCGGCAGCGGGGCATGCCGGTGATGCAGCTTTAAGCTGCGGCCTTGTAAGTGCCGGTGCCGTGCGGCGCGGCGACGAATTCCGGCAGCTGCTCCGCCTGTGCAGAGAATTTCGCAAGACGCGGATACCGCGCCGCGTCCACCACTTCCGGCAACA